>CAZSPM010000018.1:0-12694 GCA_964608785.1 uncultured Eubacteriales bacterium | reverse complement strand
GTGGCATTTCAAACACTCTTAAAAAATCCAGATAGGGAAGAGAGTATTCCCACCGAGAATTTGCCCAGAAATTCCAGAACTCCCATAAGAATCCAGCAGTGAGGCCAGCCGCAAGCCAGCTCCAGAATCTGCTCCAATCTTTCCTCTCAAAATCCTTCAAAAACGTCTCGTTCCCTAACCAATAATTCAATGGCTCTAGTAGAAAAATGAAGCACAGCCAAGCTAAAGGGAAAAAAATGCGCGGCAGGCTAAGGGCCAAGAGGATTGATATCACTCCAATGAAAATGCTCAAATATAGGAGGGTAGAGGTCACCTTTAATCTAAAAAGAGCCAGCTTTTCCTTCCCTATGATGCCATCTGCAAATAAATATAATTCTTGCAAGGCCGGGATGACAGAAGCATAGGCTATGAAATAGCCGATCCATCTCTCAAAAAGATTCGCAGGGAGGTTTCGATAGCTCCAATTTTTCAATACCAGGTTAAAAAGCTCGAAAATAAGCCATACAAAAACTGAAACAAATGCTGTGAAAAGAAAAGTCTTCATTGACCCAGAAAGGGGAGATATTTTTCTTCTTCTGAAGTTTAAGCTGTCCATTATCAGAATAAATGACCACCAAGCAAAGCAGAAAAACCAATTCTCAATAAAAGCCACTTTAAGATTGAGAAGAATTGCGGAAATTGTGAGAACAAGAAGCCCGAAGAAAAGGTTCATACGGAGGATTTTTTCTTTCATCAGCCTAGATAACGTCGGGGTCAGGCTTGAATAACTTGAATTATTTTTCGATAGATCGAATATCTTCAAAGAGACGTATTAAAAATAAAGAAAAAAAATCTCCTCTCAAAAGTCAAGTCAAGACCCCTTATTATCCTACTGAAAAATTCAAGTTATTCAAGCCTGATCCCAAATTCAGGTTCCAATGGGGTCAGACCTTGAAAACTTTAGTTATTCTTTGTATAAAAAGGGGACTATCCCCTTTTTATGGCAGTTTTTATGAATAATTCAGGTTGAATAATTTCGAGCCATCAATTATATTAGAAATATAAGTAAGGAGGATGAAATGAGAAGATGGACGTTCCCCATAATTGTAATAGCTGCTTCTATTCTGCTATTTATTATCCTTCAAAGAGCTGGATTAATGAAGACCATTTCCCCCGAAGAGCTGAAAGCTTCCATAGAATTAACCGATATAGAAACGAAATGGGTAAAGAAAGTCTATCAACCTTGGCCTCCAAAGCTGACTCTCGTCCCTGCCATTTCTTTCCGGGTAAAAAACCTTACAGACAAACCTCTCCGCTATATCAATTTTAATACCAACTTCAGGGCTAAAGATGACTTTGAAATCTTAGGGAACTGTTTCCTGGCTGCAATTCGCGGAGAACCCATTATGCCAGGAGAATTGAGCGATGTTATACTCCTGAAAAGCAACTATGGAGTAGAAGGGAAATCCTTAAACTCCTTCAAAAACAATCCTCACTGGAAGACCTTCTTTGTCGAGCTCTTCGTTCTCTCAAAAGGGTCTGCGCATGTTCGCCTAGGAGAGTGGGAAGTTTCCAAGAAAATAGATTATAAGGAAGAGGAACCCTTTCCTCCTCCAAAAAAAAAGAAAAAACGTCCTCTCTAATCTGGCGAATCGTTCAATCAGGATCATTTTCATAAAAACGACATTAGAGTGTGAAAGGAAAGCATGAGCACGGTAATCCCCTCCAAAGCTTTTTTAACCAAAGGAGATGGACAGCATAAAGAAAAATTGGCCAGTTTTGAACAGGCTTTGAGAGCAGCTGGCATAGCCCCCTATAATCTTGTTAAAATCTCAAGTATCTTTCCCCCTCACTGCAAGCTGATATCAAAGGAAGAAGGATTGAAGTTGCTCAAGCCAGGCCAAATTGTTTTCTTGGTGATGAGCGAGAACGCTACAGACGAAGCACACCGTTTGATTTCTGCATCAGTGGGACTGGCGATTCCCAACTACCCCGATCACTACGGCTATCTTTCCGAACATCACAGTTTTGGTCAAAACGAGAAGGAAGCGGGTCAGTATGCCGAGGATTTAGCCGCTTATATGCTGGCCACAACGCTTGGAGTAAACTTTGACACTAGCCAAATCTGGAACGAAGATAAAAATATCTACAAGATATCCGATAAAATTGTCGTCAGAACAAGGAACATCACCCAGACAGCGAAGGGGAAAAAGGGGCTCTGGACTTCGGCCTTTGCCGCGGCCATTCTTATTGCGTAACCTTTATCCTTTCCTGACTTCCGTCATTGCGGGCGGGGGGGGGAGCAATCTCTTAAGAAATAAGGTTTGGATTGCCACGTCGCTCTGCTCCTCGCAATGACACCGAGCACGTTTGGATTGCCACGTCGCTCTGCTCCTCGCAATGACACCGAGCACGTTTGGATTGCCACGTCGCTCTGCTCCTCGCAATGACACCGAGCACGTTTGGATTGCCACGTCGCTCTGCTCCTCGCAATGACACCGAGCACGTTTGGATTGTCCCCTTTTATTTTATTTTTTTTCAATTGGAAAAAGGGGATTATCGCTCTGCTCCTCGATGACATGGTGGGTTTGATGAATTAAATCCCTATGAATCTAAAGGATTGGGTTTAAGAATTTTAATATAGCTTCGTTCTTTAAGTTTTTTTAAATATTCCGCAGCCTTTTCCTGGCTTATCTGATTAAACAGCTCTTCCTCTATTTCTTTTCGAACCTCTTCAAAGTTTTTTTGGCGGCTCTCCTTCTTCTCCTCCAGTTTCAATAGAAACCAACCATTTTTTGTATTTAGCCAGGGAGCCATCTCGCCCACCTTTAATTTCTCGACAGCTTCTTCCAAAGTATTATCCAAATCGCCTTCTTTGTAACTTCCCAGGTCTCCCTGAGCTTCCTTCCCTGGCCCCTCGGAATACTGCCCCGCTAAATCAGCTATTTTTTCACCCGCTTGAATTTTCTCATCAATCTCTCGCTTCTTGGCCTCGACTTCTTCCTCGCTTTTCCCTTCAGTAGAAACATAAATAGCTCTTAACCTATACTCTGTGGGCTCTGTGAATTCCTCTGGATGAAGTTTGTGATAATTGACGACTTCAGCGTCATCAATGGATATATTTCTTCTCACTTCTGCAAAAAGCACATTTTCCCTGAGATAGTTTTCCTCCATGGCCTTTATCCAATCTTCATAAGCCATACCTTGTTGCTGTAATGCCTGTCTTAATTCTTCATCTGAATTTATACTATTTTCTTTTTTTATGTTATCTATTGTGAGTTTCACCTGCTCACTGACATCAAACCCCTTCTTTCTAGCCTCCTGAAGCAGCAAAAGATTGGTTATCAACGTATTCAAAAGCTCTTTTTTCATCAGGCTATATTGCCTGTCAAACTCTTCTCCGCTGAGCTGAGATCTGAGAATTTGATACCGACTATCATGTTCCTTCTTGTAATCAGAAAGAGTAATAATGTCTTCGTTCACAACAGCCACAATCTCTTCAACGATTTCTTGCCCGAAAAAAAAGAGCACACATGATAAAATTAAAATAGGAAGACTTACTACTCTTATCTTTCTCATAAGTTATTCCTTTGATAGGGAAACGATAAATTCTGCGGGTAAAAGGTCCATTCCAAATTCCTTTTTAAATCGTCTACATGTTTGCTAATCGACTGCTTGATTTTTTGGTCCAGCAATTTTACTCTTAGGGCCGAAGAAGCCTTTTCCTCAGAAATTAATTCTGCTTCATTTCTTTCATCCAGCCTGAAAATATGATAGCCATAAGTGGATTCCACCACAGGACTCAGCTCTCCCACTTGTAGAGAAAAAACAACCTTTTCCATCTCGTATGGAAGCTGCCCCAGCTCGAACACACCCATCTCCCCTCCCTTTAAGGCTTCTACACCAATAGATTCTTCCTGAACCGCTTTTCTGAAGCCCTCTTCCGGAGCGTATTTCACTCTTTCGTAGACTTCGATGGCCTTATCTTCTGTCCCCAATAAAATCTGGCTGACTTTTACCCTTTCGGGCCTCAAAAATTCTCTCTTATGAAGCTCATAATACTCCTTGATTTCCTCATCATTCACTTCAATGTCTTTAACAATCTCATAGGTATATTTTTCTATCAGCAATCTATCGAACAGAATCTCGACATCATCCTCTTCCAATGATGCTTTTTTATTGATGAACCAAAACTCATTCGATATCTTTGCCAAATACTCTTTTTTCTCTTCCCAGCTTAAAACGAGGTTCTGCGCTCGTGCTGACTGAAGAAGAATTTTCTCCTCGACGAAATTGTCAAGCAGGCGGCTTAAAGATGGAAAAGATAAGGAGTTATAATCATCTCCGACGACGCCTTGGACATATCTCTCGAAATCAGAATTAAAGTAGCGAGACTCTCCAACTTCAAGAATGATGTTATCCTTTGTTTCAGGATCTCGAAGATCAAAACCTGCTGAGCTCTCTTGGGGTTTTTCCTTCCCACAGTGAATAAAAAGAAACATGAAAGCCGCAAGGAGAAAAACCCAACTTGATTTCGACTTCGGTAACTTCATTTTCTTGATCTAACTCATTATATTACAATACTGATAACTCCTTCAAGATGGATATCGTTTCATCCAGAATCTCGCTCTCATCCTCAGCTTTAAGGGAAAGGCTCATCACTCCCTGGGGCGTGATAGAACCTGAGTATCTCTCAATGAGCTTTGTCATTCGATTCAAGTCCGCAGATGGATCAGGGAAAAACTTGAATATTATCTTCTTGCCTACTCGGTCTATGGCGTGGATTCTGATCTTCTGAGCCAAGTACTTGATTATGCCGTAGCGCAGAAGGTTGCAAAGGCTTGAAGGAAGTGGTCCAAATCTATCTTCCATCTCACCCTTTATTCTGTCTATTTCCTCTATACTATCGATTGAAGAGACTCTCTTGTAAAGATTAAGTCTCAGATTTATCTGAGGCAAATAATCTTCAGAAACCTGAATGTCGACTTTCAGGTTGATCTCACTTTTAACCTCCTCGCTTTCCTCTCCCTTGAGCTTCTTAATTGATTGCCCTAAGAGATGCATATAATAATCAAAACCAACGGCTTCCATGTATCCGTGCTGCTTGAAGCCCAAAAAATTCCCGGCACCTCTTATTTCTAGATCTTTAGCAGCCAGCCGAAAGCCCGAACCCAGCTGACTGAACTCGCAAAGAGCCTTTAGCCGTTGCTTGGCCAAAGGATTTAATTCTGTGAAAGGAGGAACCATAAAATAGGAAACAGCCTGGCGAGATGAACGCCCTACTCTTCCGCGGAGCTGGTAGAGCTGAGCCAGGCCGAAAGCGTCTGCCCGGTCAACAACAAGCGTATTGACGAGAGGGATATCAATTCCATTTTCGATTATTGTTGTGGAAACCAGGACATTATATTTCTGGTTGATAAAATCAATCATTCTTTTCTCCAAAGACAATCCAGACATTTTGCCATGAATCACAATCACCCTTGTCTGAGGCACTAATTTTTCGATCATGTGAGAAACTTTCTCAATGTCATCAATGCGGTTGTGTATAAAATAGACCTGTCCACCCCTGGCCAATTCCATCTTTATAGCAGAGGCAATAAGCTTTTGGTTGAATGGCGTTACCACCGTATGGATTGACAACCTGTCTTTCGGAGGTGTTTCGATCAGGCTTATATCTCTAAGACCTGTAAGAGATAAGTTCAACGTTCTTGGAATTGGTGTTGCAGTCAGGGTCAAAACATCGATATTCGTCTTCATCTTCTTTATCTTCTCTTTATGACTCACACCGAACCTCTGCTCTTCATCAATGATCAAAAGTCCGAGGTCATGGAACTGGACATCTTCAGAAAGAAGACGATGCGTACCGATGATGATATCCACTAATCCCTTTTTTAAATCATCAACTATTCTTTTCTGCTGCCCTTTCGTCTGAAGTCGAGTAAGGCTCTCTACTCTTATGGGGAAAAGAACTATCCTGTTCCGGAAAGTCTTCAGATGCTGGCTGGCTAGAACAGTGGTTGGACAGAGAACAGCCACCTGCTTTCCGTCCATCACTGCCTTAAAAGCGGCCCTCATCGCCACCTCAGTTTTTCCATAACCCACATCCCCGCAGAGGAGACGATCCATGGGAGATTCTGACTCCATGTCTCCCATTATCTCTTTTATGGCCAACAGCTGATCCTCTGTTTCTGCATACTCAAATGTTCTCTCGAATTCAGACTGCCAAGAATCCTCAGAACTGAAGCTGAATCCTTTGATGGCTTTCCTCTGAGCATACAAATGCAGGAGCTCCTTGGCCATTTTTTCGATGGCCTTCTTTGTCCTCGCTTTTGTTTTTTCCCAAGAAGGACTTCCCAATTTATGGAGGACAGGGAAGCCTGAACCCATTTTTGCGTACTTCTGGACGAGATTGAGGTCCTCAACCGGAACAAAAAGCTTATCCTCATCTTTATATGTTATTTCTATGAATTCTCTGTTTATCTTATCGACTTTCATCTTTATCAGCCCTTTGAAAATTCCGATGCCGTAGTCTGTATGCACCACATAATCTCCGGCTCCAAGGTCCTGGAAATGGGAAACAAATGGCTTTACCCGAGGACGGCTGACAATAACCTTTTCCTCTGTAAATATGTCCTTTTCTGAAAAAAAGACAATTTTCTCTTTAGGATAACTGAAACCATGATCAAGAGGACCTACAAGAAGCACAATCGATCCATCTTTGGGGAAAGTAAACGGTGAAGAAGATTCAACGTGTGAAATCTGATGCTGGGAGAGAAGACTGGCTAATTTTTGGCGTATGCCTTGGCTTGAAAAATATATAAAACATCGCTCTCTTTCATCCTGCAATCTATTCAAGTACTTGAGAAAAAAAGGAATCTTGTTTTGAAAATGGGGGATAGACTGAAAAGGAAAAATCCATGTCTTTTTTGCTCTTGGCGTATTTAATTCCTGGAAATAAATAGCTTCTTTTCTGATTTTCTCCCAGAGGTGAGGCGGATAGATATCTTCTGGAGGGAGACAAAATTTTCGGCTTCCACCTAACTCCCGAAACAGTTCCTCGTAATCCTTGTATGTTTCTTCCCACTCTTTTTCCACTTCTTCAATCTCATCGACGATGAATATTGAATCTTCAAAGTAATGGGTGAAAGGGACATAATGATCTTTGTGAAGCAAGGAAAGATAGACAAAGGAAGGAAAAAAATCTTCCTTCTCTAGCTGCTCGGTCTTTTCGCTTATATCTTTTAAAAAGCGTGTGCCACCTTTCTTTTTGCTTAATTCCTCCCATTCTCGAAGAAATTGGGGCGAACTTGGAAACTCTCGGAGAGAGGGGAGGAGAATGCGATCCATCTTCCTTACCGAGCGCTGAGAAGAAGAGTCAAACTCTCGAAAGGATACAATCTCATCGCCGCTGAATTCTATACGAAAAGGAAGGGGCTGCCACGGAGAAAAAACATCGACTATCCCTCCCCGCCAGGCAAATTCTCCATGTGAGTTTATTAAATCCTCCTTAGAATAGCCATATTCACTGAGTGTTCTCAGGATGCGATCCCTTCCCGCAGCCTCTCCCTTTTCCAATTCTAAAAAGAAATGCTTCATGTTTTGGGGATTAGGGAAAGGTTTGAGGAGCCCAAAAAGATTGGTCAAGATCAGTAAAGGTGAATCATGGATGAGGTCATAGAAAAATTGCATCCTTGAAGAGACGGAATCCAGAGATGGAGAAATCTCTTGAAAGGGGTTTTCTGAAAGAGCCGGCAGGGAGCGCAGGTTAATTTCAGAAGAATATTGAGAGAGAAAAAATTGACATTGGTTTTCAATGCGTGAAAGCGAAAATGATGACGGCTGGATGAAAACAATTCTTTTCTTTATTTCTTGTGCCAGGGTGGAGAGAAAAAAGGGTTTGGCTGGCGCCGTAATACCAGCTATCCTTAGACCTCTCTGCCTAGATTTTATAGACTCGAATAGTTTCTTGAACTCGTCCGTCTCTTTTAAAAAACTCAGGCTCATGGCGATCTTTTCCTAATATCTTAATATACAATAAAGGGGGACGTTCCCCAAAGTGCCACCCTATACTTATTTCACTTAAGAAATTTTAATAATCTGAAATATTCTTGAATATAATTCTTTAGTAAAGTACAGGGTGGCACCTTGGGGGCATGTCCCCAACTTTGATTAGGGAACGTCCCCCTTTTTTAAATTCTCCACCAGTAGGAGAACTTCAGGAAGACGCTGTAATCGGTCTGGGCGTAATTTCCGCTATCCCCTCTCAAGAGATTGTTGTCAACTCCAAGGAAAAACACTGTTCCTGGCTTAAGGATCCAGCTTACGAGAAAGCTTCCATAAATTTCTTTATAAAAGTGGTTGTAGTCAACGATCGTCCTCAGAGAGAGAGTCTTGGAAATCTGATAAGTTGTCCTCTGGCGGACAACATTAAAATCAAAGACCTGCTCTCCTCCTCTCTTCTTCCAAAATGTCTGCTTGCTGAAATCCAGGGCCATCTGCAATCTTTTATTGAGTTTGAGGTTGAAATAGAGGCCATAAGCATTACTCCAGCCGAGGTAGGGATCATCAGTGTCATAAAAAATGCTTTGTCCTATCCCGAAGTAAATTCCGAACGGAAGCCAGCCGATTAAATTAGTATTGCCATTTATGGATAACGAATTTTTATTGAAATCTATACTTTCATACCTCTCCATAGAATTCCGGAACGAAATATTCATATTGCTGAATTCGGTGAACCTTAAATGCAAATTTGTGTTTACCCACTGGTCGGTCAAAGTATCCTCAAAATAGGCATACCTTCTTCCTCCGTTGAGATTGAGTCTAATCTGATTTAAATACTGTTTCTGAGGGTAGATGCTGAAATAGGTATATGCTCCAAGACTTCTGTAATCCGCCCGGTTAATAAATCCCGAGGAGGCTTCAAAATCAGGATGAATCGATTTCCACCAGGCTCCTGCCCCAGCATGTTTTGAAAAATACGAGAAATCAGCATACAGGGCCGGAACGATTCCTGTTTCTTCCTCTTCAAACCTTGTTTTTGACGCAATGGCTTGAAAAGAGAAAAACCATTTATTTTTAAACTTAAACTGTCCATCCATACCAGCGACTCGATTATATGTGCCGTCAATCTCTTTATCGGCCAGACAAAAGCCCACATAAGATTCTTTGAAAACATCGCTCTTTACACGGAAGATGTTGAAAAGGGCATTATCATCCCTGGTCCCTCCTCCATTGTGAACATCCCAAAGGCTCTCTGTGGGATTGACATCATAAGCGGAGAGAAGACCATAAGTGAAGCGGCCCGCTTTTCCTGTCAGTTTTGCTCCTCCAAGAGGGTCGATGATCCTTCTTGTATAAACCATCTCGATCTCAGGAAATCGGAAGATCTCCATCCCTTCCAGGAAAAAAGGGCGTTTCTCAGGATAGTAGAGGGCAAACCTCTGGTTCACATCTATCTGAGGGGCATCGGCTTCAATATGGCTAAAATCAGGATTAAGGGTCAAGTCCATTGTTAAATCAGAATTTATTCCCCATTTGAAGTTCATTCCAGGCCCTAGATCAGTCTTCTCCTCTTTAGTCTTGAGTGAGGTGAAGATGGGCATAAGTTCAAAGTTTTTGCCTTTTTCCACCTCTCCGCGAATCACAATCTCTTTCCCTTGACAAAGCAATCCAGGTATTTTCCGCGATATTGCAGGCCATGTAATAACTTCTCCATTGCGAGCGATATTCCTTCCTAAAAAAAGGTTCCATACTTTATCCTCTTTATCTGGGAAACGAATGCTTTTGAAGGGAATAGCTATCTCCACTGTGTATCCTTCTTTATCGATCTTCCCATCTGAGTAAAAAACAGTATCCCAGCTGGGGTCCATATTGTCGTTCCCGCCTTCTTCAATTCTGATCAGGTCCATTTGGATGCCTATAGGATTGATCATAAATGAAAAAGCCCGGCGCTTCTCATTAAAGGTATCCAAGAACACAACGATCCAGTCATCGTCGAAGACATTGTCTCGATTAGCTATGGTCGCTCTAATTTTCTTGGGGTCGGACTCATGGCAGCGGAAGGCAAAATAAATATTTTTTTGATCGTATCCGATGTAGGCAATGGTTTTCTCAGAAGGTTCTCCTTTCTCTTTGGGAGTAAATTGGAGGAAATCTTCAATTTTCAATGCTTCCTGTTCCCAAAGGGGATTGTCCAACACACCGTCGATCTTCGGTGAATGGGTAAGTTTAGGAATCTCCATAGCCTCCTGATTAGGAGTGAAGGCGAAAAGAGGGAGCAGGAAAAAACTAAGAGAGCCAATCAGAATCAATCCGATCTTCTTTACCATTTATCTGTCCTTAATCTTAAGTTTTTTATCATTTCTCTATTCATCCCTGGTTATCAAATATATAAACGAAAAAAAGAGTAAAAAGGTTTGATTAGGAGGAAAATTTATTGAGGGATTACGTTTCTTCAGAGAATGAAAGGGCCCATTCTCCAGGTTCATATTTTGTAATCTCGACTATCTCACCTTCCATCTTACACGTGTATATTTCCATCCTTTTCCCACTCTTCTGCTCGAGGACTCTCTTTCTCGAAAGAATCTCATCTATTTTAAATTCCCGGTTGCCGATGATGACAGACCTTGGAGTCTCTTCTCCCTTGTAGCCTGCATAAAATCGCAACTCGAACTTAGCGCCTCGTTCAATGTTCTTTCTTATCATTTTAAGGGGTCGCATCTCAACATTTGACATTAATATAACAAACAGGCTGCATAATCAGCGTAGATGGAAGACAAAGAAATGTCAAATGTTGAGATGCGACCCCATTTTATTTTTTTCTTTCTAAAAGTCCGAGAATGCCGGATAAAATGATGACTGTTGAGAGAAAACAGGCACCCACACCGATAAACATGGCAACTCCCAGACTGGCAAAACCTGGCCAGATGGAAAACACCAATGAGCCAAATGCTAACATCGTCGTTGCGCTGGTGAGGAGGATCGCTTTCCCTGTGCTAGCAAAAACTTGAACAATCCTCCCCTTCCCCTCTATCCGCCAGCGGTGCACGATATGAACTCCATCATCCACTCCTATACCGATAATCATCGGAAGCCCCATGACACTCATCACAGTGAGTTTTATTCCAGTCATCCCCATAAAGCCCACCATCCAGAAAACACCTATAGTCAAGGGTATCATTGCCATCAGAGCATGCCCTGGTTTTCTATAATCCAACCACAGAACCAAAAAGACGACAACAAGGGTTAACAAAATCGCATTCCTTCCGTCTTTTCCGATAATCTCGATAAGGGCTCTGAAAACAAGAGGCATCCCAGTTACGTTTTCACTGACTCTTTCCAAATTGTTTACAAAGCGCTTCAAAAATTCTGCATCCTGCCAGATATTGCCCGAAGGAAATATTGTCACTAAAAATTGGGATCTGTCTTCGTTGGTATATCTATCCATGATAGTCTCGGGAAGATTCTCAAGGTGAATCGTCTCCACCGAGGACATCTCTATGACTGACTTTTGAAAATAGGGAGAAAATTCTTCTTGAAATTTTCCCAATCCATCCAGAGCCCTCTCTCTATTCTTCTCTAACATCTCGATTAATTCCTGGATAAGGTTTTTGGATTCAGAGTCATCGGGTTTCCCCACAATCCGAACGCATTTGTTATCCACTCTATCCTGACCTCCCAAATAGGCCATATCCTGAATCTCCATGATGTTCATTTCCAAACGCTCAAGTTCTCGGAGAAATCTTTCATAGTCTCTTGCTATAAAAACATCATTCAGAGGAGAACTCCCAATAGCCAACCGAATCTCATTGATATGAGGAGTTCTCTGTTTCTGCTGCTCCTTTGAAGGAAAATATACTGAAACATCTTCTGCCATGGCAACAATACCCAAATCTTTAGCTTTCTCAGCCATTGCCCTTGATTCCTCGACGTTTTGAGCCAGAATCAGGGCATAATCCATGCTCAGGTCGAATTTATCCAGAACAGTATTCTGAAGAGTAACTGAAGGCAATCCTTTGGGCTCCAGATTCATGTAGTTCTGGTCAAAAGAGATTCTTGTCGAGGAAAAAATAAGGAAAGCGGTAATGAGAGAGGATAGAATCACAGTAGCAATGTATCTTCGGGAGAGTAACTTTCCTACTTTGCCGAGCGATTTAAAAGAGATATCTTTCAAGACAAAGTCTTTTCCCAATTTCCTCTTTTTCCTTTTCATCTCAAATCGCCGTTCGCGCAAAACCAGGAGTGAAGGAAGAAAGAGGAAAGTTGCGATCAATATAGCGATAAGACCAATTCCTGTGACAATGCCCAACTCTTTCATTCCGCGCGAGCTGGAGATGCTCAAGGTCAGGAAGGCAATGCTTGTCGTCAAACCTCCGGTTAAAATCCCTTTTCCACTTTTGAGAAACGTCTCCTGCATAGCCACTTCAATCGGCTTCCCCAATGATCGTCCTTCTGAGAAACCGGAGATCATATGAATCGAAAAATCAATCCCCAACCCGACCAGGATCACCGTCATCATATAAGTCATGACATTCAAGGTGCCGACGAGGAGCATTGCTGTCCCCACAGCCCAGACGATCCCTATGACCAGGTTAGACAGGGCTAAAGCTGGAGCAATCCACATCCGGAAGGAAACAACTAACAAGAAGAAAAGCGCAGCGAGTGCGATAATGGTCGTATAGCTGATACTTTTTTCACCATAGACCATTTCATCATG
>CAZSPM010000017.1:0-12770 GCA_964608785.1 uncultured Eubacteriales bacterium | reverse complement strand
ATATGCCGGACATATCGGTAAGGCCCGTCTCCACTTGGCTGTATCCAGAAATCCCATTACAAAAATTTCTTAGGATCCAGGTTTTCGAGGATGTGCTTGGGCCAATAGACCAGCCAGTAATCGCGAAAATCTTTAGGCCTTTTAAAAGTAATAGTCAACGAATGATCGTTGTGAACAGCGATGGACTGCAGGCCGTACCATGCATCGTCAAAAAAAATGTCAGGGCGGGAGATGAGCTCCAATGTGAATTTGATATCATGGGCTGTGACCGGCACTCCATCATGCCATTTAACATCTTTGCGAAGATAAAACGTCCAGGAATGGCAATCCTCTGAATGTTCCCATCTTTCGGCTAGCTTCCCTTTCAGGTGTCCTTTTTCATCATGTGTTACCAAAGGGAGAAACACCATAAATTTGGCATCTACATCATAGTATGGGCCCAAAACCCGCTCGTCCCAGGGATAGAGGATTGTGATGGTGGATTTGTCTGCCTGTGGCTGATCCCTGTGGCTGCAGCCAATGACGAAAAAAATATAAAGACATAGACACACTAGGACAAAAACACGGCTTCTCATTCCTCCTCCTCTATCCACAAGTATTCCATATACATTAGTGGATCAGTCCGGAATGGACTGCTGAGTCCCCGAATGTACTTGCGAGCAACGAAGCTGTACAGATTTGGATAGAGGAATGTCAGAGGGAGCTCTTCACTGTGAATCGCCATGAGTTCCCTGTAAATGTTATCCAGTTTGTCGAGATCCGCAGTTATTTCAGCAGATTTGTGAAGCTGGAAAATGCGGGGATTGTCATATCCGATAGAAGAGTAATGCCAGGCTAAGCCGGGGAAGTTGTTAAAGAATTGAATCACCGCATCGAAGTCGCCAGCCATATACCGCCCAAACAGGGGCATTCGGTAAAGAGTAGTAATTTCTATCTGGACACCTACTCTGCGGAGCTGTTCCTGAATATACACTGCCGGCTTCTCACCCGAAATTGTGCGATCTGAAACTAACATTGAGAAACGAAACTCTTTCCCGTCTCGTTCCCGGATGCCATCGCCATCAATATCTCGCCAGCCAGCTTCTTCGAGGAGTTGACAAGCCAGTTTGCGATTGAAGGGTAGAGGCTCAGGGATTTCACCTCGCCGAAACTGCCGCTCACTGAAGGGGACATCGAAAATTGGAGTTGTTTCTGGGATATTGAGTACCTGATTCAGTTCCCTTCTGTTAATGGCAAGAGTGAGGGCACGCCGAATAATCGGATCACCAAAGAAGGGATGACGGTGGTTCCAGTGGATTGAAATTAATAACTGGGGATAAATCATGTGATACACTTCAAAGCGCGGATCGCCTTTTAACTTAAGAATATCCATACTATCAATGTAGGTAATAACATCTACATTACCGCTGAGGAGTTCTGTCAGTGTACTGCTTCCGCCAAATATGATTACTACCCGTTCTATCCTCGGCTTTCCCAGGAAGTAATCTGGGTTAGCTTCAAATTCCATCATAATCTTTGGCACATGGCGGACATAGCGGTAAGGGCCGTTACCAACAGGGTTTGTCCAGAACTCCCATCTCTCAATCTCTTTGGGATCGAGATTTTTCAGCAGGTGTTTGGGATAAAAAACCTGCCAGACATCGAAGATTTTTCGACTCGGTTTCTTATAAACGACTTTGAAAGTGAAGTCATCAAGTATAGTGATCTTGTCGGCAGGTGCCGTCAGCATGACCTCAGGATGAGCACAGAGTTCTAAGCTGAACTTGACATCGTGTGCAGTCACGAGCGTTCCATCGTTCCACTTGACATCCCTGCGGATGTGAATCGTCCATGTGCGGTAATCGGGAGAGTGTTCCCAGCGCTCTGCCAGTTTAGGCTGAAGTTCACCGTTTTCGTCGTGAATAAAAAGAGGGAGGAAAACGAGATGGTCGGCAGCATTACCTCCACTCAAGGGATTAAAAAAATACTCATCGCCTTCATAAAGCACTGTGATAGAGGACCTGTCGGATTTTGTCCGATCGGCTCCTCGATTGCATTGGATGCTCGCAAGTATGGTAAGGCATAAACACGCAATCATTAGAATTTTATTTCTCATTCCTCCTCCTCGATCCAGAGGAAATCTATATTCATCACCGGGTCAGCCCAAAATGGACTGTTCAAGCCGCCTATGCGTCTGTGTGCGATGACGGTCTGGACCTGTGGATAAAGGAAAGTCAATGGGATATCGTTTTGCATAATCCGTTGAATCGCACTGTAGATTCGGTTTATTTTATCTGGATCAACAGCTTGAGCGGCATCTTTAATAATACGGCTGAGTTCAATATTATTGTAGCCGAGCAGAGAATTCTTTCCAAGCCAGGGAAACCGTTGAAATGGTGCATTGAAAAACCGGAAAAATACAGCATCATAATCATCAGATGTCAATCGTTGGAGAATGACGTTACTCTCAAGAGTCAGGATTTCCATGTCGATGCCGACATGGCGGAGCTGATCTTGAATAAAAATGGCTGCAGAATTCAATCGGGGACCTTCCGAAGCTCCACCCGTAGGAACCAGAGCTTCAAAGCTGAATTTGTCTTCCTCTTTCTGCCTTATAGAGTCTCCTTCTTTGACATGCCACCCCTCTTCCTCAAGAAGAACTTGGGCCAATTCAGGATCATAGGAGATCGGCTCGGGAATCTCGCCGTGTCTGTATTGCCAACCCGTGAATATCACGTCGAACAAAGGGATATCTTCGGGCAGGTTGAGGATTTTCAATAATTCTGAACGGTTGATTGCCAATGTCAGAGCCTTACGGACATTCGGGCTACGAAAAAATGGGGAGCGGTGATTCCAGTAGATTGCCTCAACCCAGGGAATCGTAGGCATCACGTAATAGAAGACTCTGAAACGGGGATCCTTTTTTATCTTCAGGATATCGATACTATTGGCATAGGGGAGGACATCCACATTCCCGCTCATGAGTTCTAAAAGCGGGGCGCCCCCTCCGAACCTGAGAACGACCTTGTTTATCTTCGGTTTATCCCTGTAAAATGCTGGGTTGGCCTCCAGTTCGACCATTGTGTTCGGAGTATGCCGGACATAGCGGTAAGGACCGTTACCGACCGGATGCTTCCAGAAATCCCATTTCCAGATCTTCTTGGGATCGAGGCCATCCAGGAGATGCTTCGGGAAGAACACTTTCCAGAAGTTTTCATCGAGCGCATCAGTTGGTTTCTCATAGGTCAAGGAGAAGGTATGGTTATCAATAACTGTTAAAACTGCCTCTGGTTTATAGAATCCTTCAACCGCTGGTTGTGCCCATAAAGCTTCGGAAAACTGGATATCATGTGAAGTAACGGGAAGCCCATCGTGCCATTTTACGTTTTTCCGGAGATGGAATGTCCATTTACGGTAGTCTGGCGTATGCTCCCATCTTTCGGCCAGTCTCGGTTTGAGTTCACCCTCTTTATCGAAAGCGACTAGAGGGAGGAATACCAGAAAACGGGCTCCCATATTCCAGTGGGGAGCAATGACGGTTTCATCGAAGGGATAAAGTATGGATATAGATGAAGAGCGACTCTTCGCTTGATCCGTTTTTTGGACACAGACGGAACTCGTCAAGAGAAGAGTTCCGAGAAAAACGGAGAATAATGGACGTATCTTCAATCATTCCTCCAACCACAAATCTTTCATGTAAAGCAGGAACTGACCCCAATTAGTGGACACGGATAGCATAATTGCTGTTACGGATCATCCGAGTTACCTTGCCGTCCTCTCCAATCTCAAAAATGATCTTCTCACCAAGATTGTCGTCAGAACGAACCCTCCGGAAGATATTCTTTTCGATGTGTTTCAGTTTGGTCAGTGATCGGAGCGGATTATCAGTGGGAAGCGAGAGCATTGCCAGCTGTCCTTCCCATACAATGACATGTGTCTCACTGCCTAGGGGTCGGTCATATCTGCCAACGAATTTTTTAAGTTCCTTGTCGACTTCTTTGGTCTTTTCCGGCTCTTTCACAGTTTTCTTTATGGCAGGTGTAATGATGCCATGGATCTGCCTTGCATAAGAAGAGGGGCTGACATCGTGACCATTCGTCATGATAATGACTGCAATCTTATCTTTGGGGCAAATAGACAATTGGGTTCTATATCCAGGGCAGCTTCCACCGTGTCCCACATAGGTCTTTCCATCCCTGCGGGATACAGAAAAACCGAACCCCCATGTGGTATTCCAATCCGGGTCCATCCAATGAACCCGCTGCATCTCTTTGAGCGTGTTTGCGGCAAGAACTTCTTTGCCACCTTTCTCGAGTAATCTGAGCTGCCACGATGCGAACCGGGCCAGGTCCTCGACAGTTGATGCGAATCCTGCTGCAGGAGCTATTCCATTGACAAGGAAAAAGGGTATAATCTTGCGACTGCCGTCACGCAGACGCCTGCTGTATCCCGTAGCTAACCTTCCACCTTTATGTTCGGCAGGTATTTCTGGACTAGTATCTTTCAAACCGAGTGGTTCAAGAATGTTCTGCTTGATATATTCAGCAAACGGTTGACCTGAGACTGCCGCAACGACTTCACCAGCAAGTGTTAAGCCCAGGTTCGAGTATTGAAAGTAAGTCCGGGCCGGATAAAGCTCTTCCTGGTTAGAGAGTCTTTCGATGATTTGCTCCCGTGTGGGGAAGTTGTATTCTGGTCCAGTCCAATATGGATGGTCTGATTCCCGGGGCAATCCGGAGGAATGTGTGAGGATTCCTCGAAGCGTTATTTCAGGCGCATCCGGATATGTATCTTTTATTTTGAACCATGAAAGGTATTTGCTGATGGGATCATCAAGACTCAGTTTTCCCTTATCCCGCAGCTGCATGATACCGATAGTAGTAAAGAGCTTCGAAATTGAACAGATGCTATAGATTGTACTGGGTGAGGCAGGGATTTTCTTATCAATGTGGGCATAGCCGAAGCCGTGGCTCCACACAAGATCCTGGTTGTAAACAATACCCATTGACATTCCGGGTATATTCCCATAAGCCAACTGAGTATCAACCCAAATCTCGATGAGCTTTAAGGCATTGGCGACTCTTGGATCGTCTGAGAGAGATTGGGTCTGTGCCAATCCCGACACGAAAAACACGAGTACAATAAAGCACAAGATTCGTTTTTTCATATAACACCTCCTAAGAAAATTCATTGTAACAATTGACTTTTGTCTCAATCTATAATTCCTGCTTATATCACAAAGGAATTCTGAAAAAAAGAGGGAAAAAATAAGAATTGAAACCAAAAGCGTTCAGATACGTTCTAATAATAAAAGGCTGCTAGAATGGATAGGGGAGTCTAATCATTTTAAAAAAAATAAAAAATCAGGAGGAAAATCATGACAAAAAGTAAGAGAGGTTATTTGCTTCTAGCCATACTCATTTTCTTTTTTCTTAACGGACAGTATCTCAATGCACTTTCTCAGGAGAAGAAACTCCAGATAGGCAAAGAAGAGAAGGAACAGGTCGTTCAAAAGATTGGCGAAATTTTGAACAAATTGTATGTTTACTCTGAAAAAGCTAAAGAGATGAGCAGCTCTATTAGGGAAAAACTGAAGGGCGGCAACTACGAAAGGATTACATCCCCTCAAGCGTTTGCTTCTCGGGTGATGAGAGACCTCAGAAAAATCAGTAAAGACCGGCATATTCGTGTGGTTTTTGGTCCAGAATTTGTGAAGCGGCTCAAAAAAGAAAAAGAAAATCAGAATGATCCAGAGCTCATAAAATTGAGACTCAAGGAACTCAGGAAGACGAATTTTGGATTTAAGGAAGTAAAAATCCTGCCCGGGAATATTGGATATCTTGATCTGTGGCAGTTTGCAGGAACAAAATACGCTGGTGAGACGGCTGTGGCTGCCATGAATTTCCTAGCCAATTGCGATGCGCTGATCATTGACCTCCGGAATAACGGAGGTGGCCGCCCTGAAATGATCCAGTTGTTGACAAGCTATTTCTATGAAGATGAACCCATTCATTTAAACAGCTTCTACTGGCGCCCTGGCGATAAGAGAACGCAAACTTGGACGCTGCCGCATGCCCCGGGGAAAGGAATTCCCAATAATGACATTTATATCTTAACAAGTAGCCGGACATTTTCTGCGGCAGAGGAATTCAGTTACAACTTAAAGAATTTAAAAAGGGCGACCCTTATCGGAGAGACTACAGGGGGAGGCGCTCATCCTGGCGGGCCGGAAATCATCAATGATAATTTTATAATCAATGTTCCAAAGGGGCGTGCCATAAATCCTATTACACAAACAAACTGGGAGGGAGTAGGTGTTGAACCTCATATAAAGGTTTCTCAGGACAAAGCATTAACAACGGCCCAGATCAAAGCCCTAGAAAAGTTGACCGAGCAAGCAACAGATAAGAGAGATAAATCAGGATATGAGTGGTATTTAGAATTCTTAAGGGCGGAATTGAATCCGGCAGAGGTGGCTCCCGACGTATTGCGTTCCTATGTGGGAAAATATGGTCCCAGAACCATCACGTTTGAAAACGGAGAATTATTTTATCAAAGAACGGACAGGCCAAAATATAAAATGATCCCTATGACTGATGAACTTTTCATGTTTAAAGAGCTGGATTATTTTCGTATTAAAATCATCAAAGAGAATGATGTGGTGAAAGCTGTGATGGGAATCTATGATACCGGCCAGACGGACAAAAACATTAAAAACAAATAAAATCGCATTCTCTAATCTGATTCCTCTCCTATCTCAATGTCTATCCGGGAGAGGAGATAATTAGCTGTCGACTCCAGGGTTTTTTTCAATTCAACTATCTCTTGGTCAAATGGAGAATCCACTTTTACTAGCATATTCCCGACTGAAGTCTTGTTGATACCAAGCTCAGAGAGTTGATTCAACTGGTGGATTTTGTTGGAAGGAGGGACTGCGAGCCATATGATAATGGAAATAACTAGTAAAACAGAAGCAGCTGTAAGAACTGGAATCAGGACAGGCTTGCGCTTCGGAGTTAACTATAGTTCTGGACGAGTATCCAATGCCGACACAATCTTCTCATTGAGCGCTCCATTATAATCATCAAGATAACCGGCTATATCTTGAGCACTCCTGTTTTTCAATGATTCGCAGAACTCAGCATATTCTCGGCACGAGGCGCAACGATGAAGATGGCGGCCCACAGGACCGGCTAGGGGTTTTTCCAAATCCTGAGATCGGGATATGAACCATTTATAAATTGAGCAAAACATTTCTCATCTCCTATTCATAAAAATGAAAATTTATGTTTTAAAGGTTCTGTTCCTGTGGATTTTTCAGGAAGCTCTGACTGGCTGAGTTTTTTAGCCAGGTTCAGGCGAGCCCGATGAAGAAGAACCCGAATATAGACCTGTGTCTTCCTCATGACTTTCGCAATCTCTTTCACTGACATTTCTTCAGCATACCGGAGCCAGAGTCCCTCGTATTGATCCTTTTTGAGAGTTTTTGCAAAGTTCCAGATATTCTGTGATTCTTCCTTCTGGATCACTATCTCCTGTGGTTCGAGTGAATGGGAAATCGGCATAGCCGATATATCTTTTGCCTTGCTTGAGCGGTACTCGCTGATGGCCAATCGAACAGCAATTGTGTACAGCCAAGTGGAAAACTTAAAATCCGGATTGTAGCGGTCAATACTCCGGAAGGCTTTGAGAAAAGTCTCCTGGACGAGATCCTCGATATCCTCGTTAGTACTGACTTTGTGCCGTAGAAAATGAAATAACCGAGGGCTATACCTGTATACGAGTTCTTCAAAAGATATCAAAGAGCCCGCCGCTACTTGTGAAACTAGCTCTTCATCGGATTGCTGTTTGGCCGTCAAGAATCTTTTCCTTAACTTGAATGATAACCGAGCTATATACCCTTAATGTAGCTGATTTGTGTTGTAAATTAAAGAGCTAAAATTCTCCCAGGAGAAATAAGGAGTGGATTTTTGTCCTTCCTGATATGATATTGAATAACTTTTCTATGGGGTAGGATAATCCAATTTGGACTTTAGTTCCATCGATGGATATATGCAGACTCTTCAGCAGTTCTTGTACATCACGTTCTTCTTTTAGTTGGAGGTTGGCAAACGCAATGAGTCCCTTGATCATTTGTTCCACATTATTGGCGTCCTCGGATGATTCTGTCGTGAATTTGAGATCAAGGGCGACATCATCCTTCTTTTCCATGATGGAGAATGAAGCCATGCCAGTTTTTTTCAACATGACAGCTTTGTCGTGCTTTCCTACCAGAGATGAAATATTATCAGCGACTGCCATAAGAAAGGCATCAGAGGGAATCTCATTCACATATTTCATCATCGGAGAAGAGGATAGGTTCTCCTTCTTGCCATCAATGACATCCAATGCAATCTTAATGGCCTCTTCATTTTCAGAGAACAGAATAACATTATCTAAAACAAAAACTCCGAAATCATCGCGGCCCCATTTATAAATTATGTATTTGCCATACGAGATTTCTTGATACTCTGTTTCCGCCTCTAACAGGCTGAGGAGATGTTCCTTATCAAAATTCGCTTCCACATATACTACTGCATCCTCGTCGTCTTTTCCTTTTCCAAAGATCGTGATATTAGCGATATCTTTGAGGGGATCGAATCTGTATAGTTTGAAAAGTCTTGCGGTCTTCTTCCTGATTTTAACTGTGCTTTCATCTTTCATCATAAGTTCATACAATCTGGTTGCGGAAAACTTTTTCACGTCAATATGGACCACCCACTTAGCATCAGCTGGAATAATAGACTTTTGAATGGAAACAGCCAAAGCTTCTGAACATAAGAGAAGCGCCAGGAAAATGGCCACGATAACAATGACTACCTTTTTCATTTGATTTCTCCTTTTCTTGGTGTGACTTGTTTTTAGAAGATCGGTAATAGTCTTCTAATTCACCCTTTTATACGCTGCGGCATTCAAAATGTTACAAATTTTTGGATTTTTTTTGAAAAAGGGAATAGGCATCATTTCAGATAGATAGCAGTTATCCTGGATTATTCAGGTTAAGACATTTAATTGGACATAGATAAATTCATCATGTAAATTATATCAATAAGACGTCCTTATCCTACAAGGCAGAGATTTTTAGATAAGAAAAAAAGGAGGATTCACATGTTATCCAATTATAAGTTTGGAAAAACAAGAATACGGCTAAATAATCTTTTTATGCTTTTCTTTGCTATAACCCTTGTAGCCGCCTTTATCTATTTACCAGCGCAGGAAGCAGAGCGCGTTTCCAAATTCGGTGAATACAGGGGTTATTCCGAGGAGATTTATGACTCTTGGGTCCGGACCTCACAATATCTGACTATGAGAGATGGGACAAAGCTGGCCATAGATATCATCCGTCCTGCAAAAGAGGGTAAGGTAGCTGAAGATCCGCTGCCTTTAATATGGACTCACAATCGCTATCGCAGAGCCTTTAAAGTGAAGGATAAGGTGCGGAGCATGGCCGATTCTTCTCTTAACCAACCACTCCTCAAACATGGTTATATCATTGCCTCCGCGGACGTGCGCGGTTCTGGCGCTTCCTTTGGAAGCTGGCAGGGCATATTCACCAAGGAGGAGACACAGGATGCCTATGAGATCACCGAGTGGCTGGCTTCCCAGCCCTGGTGCAGCGGCAATATCGGAATGTTCGGTGGGTCTTACCTGGGTATCACGCAACTCATGACCGCCAGCACAAAGCCCCCTCATCTCAAGGCAATCTTCCCTATTGTGGCTCTCTTTGATTTCTATGCCTTTAATTATCCTGGGGGAGTATTCTACAATGACCTAATTGAAACATGGAGCGATCTAACTAAACGATTGGATACGGAAATGATTGCCGCTCCAGTCGATGAAGACAAAGATGAATCACTCCTGAAGGCAGCTATCGAAGAGCATAAATTGAGCAGGCCTCTTATCGAGATATTTTCTCCTCTGAAATTCCGCGACAGCAAAGATGAATTCACAGGAGTTATGCCGTTTTATGAATGGCATCCAGCTGCTTTCATCAAAGAAATCAATGAATCCGGAGTCCCGATGTATCTCTGGTGTGGATGGTTTGACTCTTTCACAAAGGACGGCTTCTTCATGTTTCGCAATTTCACAACGCCCAAAAAAATAGTGATAGGCACCTGGTCTCATTCTCCCAGAGACCGCCAGGTAGCCCGTGAGGAGTTTGGACTCGTTGCAGTAGAGCAGCTGCGTTGGTTTGACTACTGGCTGAAAGGCATTGACAATGGCATCATGGATGAACCTCCCATTGCTTATCATGTGATGAAGGCACCCAAGAACAATGAATGGCGAACGGCATATCACTGGCCGCTTCCTGAAGAAAAACCTACAAAATACTACTTCCTTGAAGGCCCATCCGAAAGTGTACAATCTGTGAATGATGGGATATTGAGTAAGGAATCTCCCTCGGGCACCGCTGGAAAAGACGATTATTCGGTTGATTATACAACAACGACAGGTCAGGCCACTCGCTGGGATAATGCCGTGGGTGGTGGTTTCAAATATCCGGATATGCGCGAGAATGATGAAAAAGCGCTGACTTATACAACGGCTCCTTTGAGTGAAGATTTGGAAATTACCGGCCATCCCGTTGTTCATCTCTGGATAAGCTCAACCGCTACAGATGGAGATTTTTTCGCTTACATCGAGGAAGTGGATGCGAATGGCGTCTCCCATTATGTCACAGAAGGAGCTATGAGAGCATCCCATCGTGCTCTTCATGAACCATATTATGACAACCTTGGCCTTCCCTTTCACCGAAGTCATGAAGAGGATGTTGCAACCCTTACTCCGGGCGAACCGGTTGAACTTGTCTTTGATGTACAGCCAACCTCTAGTGTTTTCAATATGGGGAACCGGGTACGGATAACGATATCCTGTGCCGACAAAGACAGTGCGCAAACACCTGAGCTGTCTCCTCCGCCAGTAGTCACTATATTAAGGAATTCAGAGCATGCTTCTTACATTCTTTTACCCGTCATTGGTGTTGAAACCGCGGCGGCATTTCCTGTTCTCTTTATAATTCTTGTTTTCTTGGGCATTGCTGTCCTTATCATCATTTTCACGACCTTCATGCGTAGAAAAAGTGCTTAATTTTATTCCTTATCATTTTTAAAGATTTGATTTATCAATAAATGGTGCGAAGATAAGGGGTAAGTCATTCAGATAGAAGAATGGGTAGAGTGCCAGGCTTAAAAGAGACCAGTCAACTACTAGAGAAAAAATTGAGAGAGCCATTGCCTGGATTATGGGCACAGCTGAAAATGGTGACCGATCCAAGACCCGGCAATAAAGTGTATCATGAAGTCGAAGATACCAGTATTAAGGCAGGAGTTCTTGTTCTATTATACTCATTGAGGAACCATGTGCATCTGGTTTTGACACGCCGGACAGACCAAGTAGACATCCATCAAGCCCAGATTTCTTTTCCAGGAGGTCGAAAAGAAGAGGGGGAAAGTTCAGAGCAAACCGCTCTTAGGGAAGCCTATGAGGAACTCAATGTGTCTCCAGATTCCATCCAGATTCTGGGGCAATTGACTCCGCTTTATATTCCACCGAGCAATTATTGTATCTATCCGATCATTGCTATAACCAATGAGCGGCCTGATTTCAGACCATCAACACATGAGGTGGCTGAGGTGATCGAGGTCCCTTTGGAGCACTTGCTTGATCCAAAAAATGTCATTAAAGAAGCATGGACCATAAGGGGAGCTGAAGTCATGGTCCCTTTTTATCTTTTCAAGGAACACAAGATTTGGGGGGCTACTGCCATGGTGCTTGCAGAATTGCTTGAAATATTTGAATAATGTTTTTTTGTATGATATAAGATAAAACAACTTGGCAGCCAAAATTAAATAAAAAAAAGAATGAAAAAGTTAAAGACTTTTATCGCGGAGCATTTTGAGGGGGCCATAATCAGTCTTGTCTTTTTCGGAATAATGGCCATTGCCTTTTTTGTCTATTATAAGCTATCTTTCCTTAATTTCTTTTTTATTCCTGTCATCCTTACTGGATATTTTCTTGGAAAGAAAAAGGCGGTTTTAATTGGATTCTTTTGTGTCCTGCTCGTAGTCCTTTATCTTGTGTTTTTCAATCTTTTTGCAAGCCAGAAACAACCGCTTGCCCTTGCAGAAATCGTTATTCTCCTCACCTGGGCGAGTTTTCTTGTAGTGACTGGAGGAATCATCGGAGAAGTTTCCGAGCGCAGAGAAAGAAAGATAAAAAGCATGAGGAGATCCTATATCGGAGTCCTGGATATTTTGCTCAAATACCTAGAAGTCGCTGACGAAGCGAAACCCCGCTCAGTGAGAGTTTCTCATTTTGCAGGAAAAATCGCCAAAGCGGCAGAACTCAGCGCTGCTGAAGTGGAAGATATAAAATCAGCGGCTCTCTTGTATGAAGCCGGAGATCTGCGATCCACAATTCCTCTTTTTGAAGAGGTTTCAGAGTTTGTGCAAAGCGATCGAATAATTTCCGAAATGAAGCTAGAAAATGCTGCAAAGGTATTATTGAAAACGACTGCATCATTATTGAAAAAAATAGAGCCACTTTTAGTAGGATATTACATTCACTATGTGGAACAGGGCGGTGTATTAGAGAAACCCTTGGATAAAATTCCTCTAGGGAGCAGTATCCTCGCCCTGGCTGATATTTTTGACAGAATAGCAATTAAAGCCCCAGCTGCATTAGGGAAACATGAAATAAAAACATCCGCAGATATTCAGAAACTCGCAGGAAGTGCATTTCATGATACTGCA
>CAZSPM010000016.1:0-13045 GCA_964608785.1 uncultured Eubacteriales bacterium | reverse complement strand
CTGTATACTCAAGCCCAAGTTTATTATCTTGAAGAGAATAGACAGCTGAGCGAATTTAGCGGCTAAAGACGGTTAAAGAGGAGGGGAATTCTCATTATTATGTCTTAATTGTATTTGGACATTCCTATTAATATGGGATATCCTCTTTTTATGTGATGTTAAGGAAGGTGCTGAACAGGAGGAAAGATGAGCGATTTTAAAAAACAATTTTTTGAATGGTTAAGGGAAGTTCATTCTTCAAATAGAATTGAAAAAGTTAAAAGGGTAAGCATTAATGGAGGTTATAATGGGGAGTCTTCACAAAGGGAAAGAAAAATTTGAAAATCTTATAAGAAGGAACAGGATGAAAAAGAGCGAACAGAAAAAGAAACCATCCAGAAAGCTCGAAAAAAACAAGCTGTTATTAAAACTAACGATCCCTTCCCGTCGGGGAAGAAAAAAATGATTACAGTCCATGAGCTTGATTGAAAAAGATTTAAGTATTAAAGGAGGCTATAGTGAAAGAACTTATTGAAATGATTGCCAAATCATTAGTGGACAATCCGGATAAGGTTCAGGTTTCCCAATTAGACGGGGAACAGAGCTCAATCATTGAATTAAAGGTTGCTCCGGAAGATTTGGGAAAGGTTATTGGAAAACAGGGAAGAACTGCTCAATCTATTAGAGTTATTCTCGGTGCAGCTGGGATGAAGTTGAAAAAGAGGTTTAATCTCGAGTTAATAGAAAAAGCCGAAAGACCTCATCCTTGGCCAGAGCCTGAGCCAGAACCAAAGCCAGAACCAAAGCCAGAACCAAAGCCAGAACCAAAGCCAGAGCCAGAACCAAAGCCAGAGCCAAAGCCAGAGCCAGAACCAAAGCCAGAGCCAAAGCCAGAACCAGAGCCTGAGCCAGAGCCTGAGCCAGAAAAAGAGCCAGAAAAAGAGGAATAATACTTAGTTAAAGAAAATCAATAATTTTATTCAGGAAAGCCGCAGAAATCTTAGTTCCTTATTTATAAGGCGGCGGATGCGAGGAAGTGGATGGCTGGGTTGAAAGTATTGCCCTAGGCCTTATTATACAAAGTAATTCTTATAACAATCATGGAAGGAGGGGAGATATGAAAAGACTACTTATGATTATTCCTTTGGTTATGGGATTCCTTATCATCGCTGCAATTTTAATCTGGCAGCTTCTCCCAACAAAAGAACCAGAAATAGAGGAAGCAAAACCAGCCGTAGATGTTGAAGCTGAAAAACAAAGTGTAGAAAAAATAATCCAAGCATGGATTGACATGTTTATGATAAAAGACCTTAGCATGATTGATGATGTATATTTGGATGATGGGATATTAGAAGATGTACCAGATGCTGCCGTCTATCAAGGTAAGGAAAAAATTAGAAAATTCTTTGGCGAATTGTTTGTTTATTCCCCAGACACAAAGGTTGAGGCTAAAGCAACCTTTTTAGGTAAACATTGGGCAATTGTTGAATGGATTTGGAGTGGTACTCAAACGGGGGATATAGAAGGTGTGATAGAGGCAACGGGTAATAAATTTTCTATTCGAGGAGCTTCTATTTTTGAATTTCAGGATGGAAAGATAAAGAGACAATCGGATTATTATAACGCTGGTCGTTTTCTATATCAACTCGGCGTCAAGTTTGTATTTCCCTCGGGTAAGATTGTTGAAAAGAAGGCGGGAGAATAAAAAAAAGACTTGTATTACGTCATCAAAGAAGGATGCGAAGAAAAGGGCGGCAGGATTAAAAAGCCGGTAACATGTATGAGTATTCAATTGACTCCTGTTTCATTCCTTGATATTCTTTTGCCAAGTTAGTTTAGAGGGAAACAGCGGCTTTAGAATTCCTTCTCTAAGGCTGCGAAGATATAACAATCTGATAAAAAATTATTAGGAGGGAGAACAATGAATGGTAAAAAACTGGTATTAGCCACTTTGTTGGGATTTGTTGTCATGTTTTTGATTTCAGGGCTGTGGTATATGGTAATCATGAAGGGCTATTACGGTGAACAATTTTCAGAAGTCAACAGACAAGAATTCAATATGGTTTGGATTGCCATCGGATATCTTGTTTGTGCTTTTTTATTGGCTGTAATCTATCCAATTGGGTACAAAGGTGGAACGCCAGCAAATGAGGGCCTCAGGTTTGGCATTCTCATGGGACTGATTATCTCGCTCCCTATGGGATTAGTGCTGTACGGAGTTTACAATATTCCCCTGATACCCACCATTGTAAACATAATTTATCAAGTCGTGGAAAAAGGCATAGGTGGAATTATTATAGGGCTTGCCTACGGAAAGAGAAGTTAGTCAGCATCATAACATAAACCCTATTATTAAAATCTCTTCTTTTGTTTTGACTGCTTTGTATTTATTTTCTGGCAATGTATTGGTTCGGGGTATCAAACGAAAAAAAAGGAATCATCGGTTTCCCTCACCGCCCTCAGTTTACTGTCGATGAAGAGGCAATATTTGTAGGAGCCAAGACAATGGCAGCAGTATTATTAAACTACCTTGAAAAGCTTAAATAATTGAGAATAAATTTCTGAAATCTCACCTACGATTCGAATTCTTTGTAATAACGTTTGCGGAAGTTTAGATTGGCCCCAGCGTATAATTGCCAACCTGCGGCTGACCGTTTCCAAGGACTGACGCCAAAAGAGCGTCTCAAAATACTGCTTACAGAATAGACCTCTCTGCTGATACGCCCCAAGCCGTTTGCGAACTCTTCTATGGTCATTCCCATAGGCCGAAACAAAGGATCTTTTGGCTTATCATTCTTTAACCACCAGTCAGGCACAAGAAGGCGACCCTCTTTCAAAAGCCTGAAGTAAAGTTTCGTTCCTGGGAATGGGATTAGGGCTCTCAACGATGCAAGTTCCACACAGTGTTTGTATGCGAACTCGAGTGTCTGATCGAACACATCCTTATTCTCGTGGTCAAATCCGAACACAAAAGCACCCAATACAGCAATTCCTTCACCGTGGAATCGACGCATAGCTTCTGCATAGTCCAGCTTCAGGTGCTTTATCTTCAACATAATACTTTGTGTTTTTACCTGTACTGATTCGAAACCGATCAGCAGCGCTTCGCATCCCGAGCGCCTCATTAAGCTCAAAAGCTCCAAATCCTCGGCTAAAGAAACTGGACCTTGGCCTACCCATTTTCGCTTCAGCGGTATCATTTCGGTAAAAAGTTCTTTGGCCGCTCTCCGATTCAATGCCAAGTTGTCATCGACAAACATGAGATTGGGAATAGAAATGGACTCTATTTCTGAAATAACCTCATGAACAGGTCTCACCCTATACTTATGTCCCATGACTAGACCAATTGAACAAAACTCACAATCGTAAGGACATCCACGTGAGGCCTCTATTCCAACTGCAGTAGGAATATACCCCTTAAGGGAAGGACGGGGGTAGAGGTCATAACGGGGCAATGGCCGGCCCGCTAAATTAATCCCCCTATTCGCCCGATAGATTCTTTTCATGTGCCCATTCGCTGCATCTGTTACAATCTGCTGCCAGACCTCTTCTCCTTCTCCGATTACGACGGCATCAGCATGTTCCAAAGCCTCGTCAGGTAGAGCGGTTGCGTGGATGCCGCCCATCACCACCGGAATGCTGCGCCTGCGATAATCATCAGCTATTTGATAAGCTCTAAGGGCAAGATCGGTCATCACAGTTATTCCCAGTAAGTCTACATCTTCATCCGCATTGTCCCTTGCGAAGGATTCGTCCACAATCTTAACCTTATGTCCGGCAGGAGTATGGGCAGCCAAAAGCGGAAGACTCAACTGTTGGATCTTGAAAGTCTCGGCACTGGTTACGCTGGAGAGCGAGAGTTCTTCCGGCTTGATCAGTTTTATGCGCACCTTATCCTCCCTGATAATCCCAACTCCATCTTTTTCTCTTGACAGATGCTCTGCCGCGGGCATCAGTAGGGCTTTCAGAAACAGAGAGAGGATCCTCCCTTCGTCGCTTGATCAATCTTAGGGCAACCAGATAGCATATGGCTCCCCAGATGAATCCACAGATAGGATCTACCGCATGATGATATCCCAGATAAACTGTAGAGACGGCTACACCCAATGTTATCGGCATCAGAACATACCCCAGCTTCTTCTGATAGCGAAGGGCGACAAGCGACCACGCCAGGACACCAGTGACATGAGAAGACGGAAAAGCACAACCTCTCACGCTTCCGCTCGCTTGAACCATACGAGTAAATTCTGCAACTATATATCCCGAATATTGAGTGGGCTGCAGTTCCTGAATCGCTTGTATCATAGCCGGCGATATTGTCGGGAAAAGGTAAAACAGGATGAAATTGGTAAGATAAGCAAAACTCACAATCGAAAATGCGGCTAATACCTCCTCACGTTTTCTTTTAATAAACAGGGTCAGGCTCACAATCGGCATAAAAAAGTAATACCCCGAATAGAAGATATTCATCAGCTCATCCAATAATGGATGATAAAATCGCTGGATCCAGACAGTAGGATGCACACCGAAAAGGAGTTTATCCAACCCAACAATACTCTCAGTTGCCCAATGATTGCCGTAAAACATGCAGACCAGCATATTCATCTCACTCCAACCATAAAGGAATATGGTCACAGGATAAAAAGTCCGTAATATCCATAAAATCTTCTTCTGAGGATGCTTTTCGCCCAGTCGAATGAATTCCAAAAGGGCGATCACAAATACTGCATGAATCGCCACATGGAGCGGCCAGTTAACCACTCCCTTGTGGAAAAAAATGAGAAGAACGCCAATCAACGTCATATAAGCCAAGCAATTGATATCCATCAGACGGAACCGAACATGACCATAATAGAGCTCCCATTTTGACTTGAGAAAATCCCATAAAGAGACATATCTTCTTATGGTAATTGCAGGTGCATCCACCTCGATTCGCGAATGGAATATTTGTCTTAATCTCATCATCAACCCCCCTAATATTTATTTCCTATAGTCACTCTTGCTAAAGCAAAATCGCTACACTATATCCAGCCGTTCTCTTCATACCATTCGTAAGTCCTTCTCATACCTTCTAATAAAGATACTCGTTGGGAATATCCCAATCTGGACTTTGCTTTTTGTACGGAAAAAACCCAGCCGGGCTGAACCGATTCTTTTGCCTTCTGGATATTGAAAAATATCTGCTTTCCAGTAAGCCTTGCGATGCCCTCCCCGATCGCACCCACAGAAAACACTGCCAGATGGGGAACACGGATGCGGACCGGTTTAAGGTTCAGAATGGCCGCGATAGTATTACCGATCTCAACGGTGGCATAAGAAGTTTCGCTTCCGATAAAAAACGTCTCATCTTCTGCGTTAGGATGTTCACCCGCTAACAACAAACCGTCTACGAGATCATCCACATAAATAAGATTGATCCATTTTGTTCCGAAGCCGATTAGAGGTTGAAGACGTTTTTTGACCAAAAGGATATACTGATACATATCCCGTTCACGAGGACCATAAACTGATGAAGGACGAACAATAGAGATGGGTAACTTATCACGGTAGCGCAGCACTTCCTTCTCGGCCAACATTTTGCTTCTTCCGTAATGAGAGACCGGACGGCATGGGGCATCTTCTGTTAGAAGTTTGCCATTCATAGAGGGGCCCGCAGCCGCCTGGCTGCTGACATACACAAATCGTTTGAGATTCTTTGCAGAGCGGGCACAAATGTTGACAAACTTTTTAGTTGCCAGATAATTCCCCTCATAATATTCTCTGCTCACCCTGGCTCTCGTCATTCCAGCCAGATGATAAATGCATTCTGCGCCTTCCACTATCTCATCCAAGTTCATCCCATCATTTAAATCCCCCAAAACCATCTCTACATTAAGGGATTCCAAGAAGACAGAATTCAGCCGGTCTTTTGCCACACAGCGCACCTGGTGTCCCTGCCGGACAAGACGCTCTACCAGGCCGCTACCAATGAACCCGGTTCCTCCGGTGACCAAAACTTTCATGACAGCACCTCCCTTTATTTTTTATGGTTGCTGACTAAAATCTCATCACAATAAATAAATCCATACCTATTCCGATAAGCCAGTGGAGCAGGAATGCCCACAGGACAGATCGGGTACGGATGGCAAAAATCCCAAATAAAATTCCTCCTAAAATTGAAGCAAAAATCTCACCAGTCGGCAGCCCTATGTGCCATAAACAGGAAGGAATAGTCTGGATACAAATAGCCATCCAATCCCCAAAATATTTTCGCAGTCCAAACAACATAAAGCCGCGAAAGAAAAACTCCCATGCTGTGTAATACAACACGCCGCGCAGTGCTTCGAAGCGAACAAAAGCAAATGCCGAATCCCCAGCACTCTTATCAAAAGGATAAAACTCACTCATCTCCTTCGTTTGCGAACTGGGATAAAGCATAATCACGGCAATCAATACAAAGAGAATGGCCGCAACAGGTAAGCCTTTTCGCCAATCACCCAGTTGAAGGCCATAGGTTTTCACCGGCTCTCGGAAGAAAAAGTGAATGATGGCTAACGGTAAGATTCCCATCAGTACAAATGCCGTTCCGAACATATAAATGGCCGTTCCAAAATCACTTACATAAGGAGATGTTTGACGCATGAATTCCATCGAGCCGAAATAGCGGTGAATTGTTGGCACAAGTGCCGAAAGCATTAAGATTACTGTGGGCTTTATCTGTTCAGATTTACATAAAGGGCTGGGATTTAGAGTATCTATCAAAGATTTCATTGTCCTACCCCATTGATTTATTTGAAATTTGATTGAGCCAAATGACGGTATTGTGAAGTGCTTCCCGAAAAGGGGTGACTGTGTAGCCCAATTCTGATCGTGCCTTTTCGGAAGAAAATGCCCAATCAGAAACAAAAGTCTTTACCCAAGGTGGCGTTATCAGGGGATAGTGACCGAACCATCTAGCCCGCAGTTCTTCGACATTAGAAATAGCCAGAGCTGTCCAAACGGGCACACGAATCATCTGATAACGCTTCCTTGAAATATCCGCCAACACATCAAAAAACTCGTTATAGCTAAGATTTTCGCCACCCAGTATGTACTTCTCGCCTGGCCGACCCCATCGAAGAGCTAGCCAATGTCCTCGCACGACATCTTCCACAGAAGCATAGTTGCCTACACTTGAACCATCGCCGAGAATCAACCGCCATTTTCCCTTTAGGTATTGCTGAGTCATCACGGTCACAGAATTCGCTTCGCTGAGCAGTCCAGGCCCGAAAACTCTGGTAGGATTCACGATCACCACCGGCAATCCTTCACCAACATAGTCAGTGACTAATTCTTCAGCATCGAATTTATTACGCTCGTACTTCGTGAAAAATCCATCAGTGCGCTCATCGGATTCTTTTGTCGGTGTCCCATTAGACGGCCCAAATGTTACACAAGAAGAGGTGATAACCACTTTTTTCACTCGGGCCTTCCTTGAGGCATCGAGCACATTCTTTGTTCCAGTGACATTCACTTCAAAGGATGTCCGCGGATCCTTTGACCAATTCTTAGCATAAGCCGCTAAATGCAAAACGTAATCACAGCCTAGCACAGCCTGTTTTAAGCTGAGGGAATCCAGAACATCTCCCCGGAAGACCTGAACAGTGTCCTTGGAAAGGGCGGCACTATCCGATTTTGGCCGGCACAGCGCTCGTATGGAATATCCCTGAGAACTGAGAAATCGCGTTAGTTCCCTGCCAATAAACCCGGTTGCACCAGTGACAAGGACTTTCATTGTTTTAACACCTCCTTTGAGGAAACACGTTCCGCTTTCGGATCTCCACCGGTCCATGTCCTTTCCGGTCTATGAATCCGCTCTAATTCCAGAGAAACAGACCCAAGAGAAGCCTTGAGTACTATTTTCAATGGAATAGCTGCCTTATCATCGCTTATCCATCCTTTAAACGGGCCCGAAACTCCGCCAAAGCCCTTCCAGTTGGCTTTCCCATCAACCCGGCGTGCCTGAACTGGCCCCTTGAATGCAGAAACCTTTATTTTTTTTATCTCATCGGTAAAAAGCAGATCCGTATTCCGAACTCCGAAATCCACTACCGTGGGAAGCACCACACGGGACTCAGATGCCGCGAGACAGCGCATCATCATGATCACGCCCAACAAATCGTAATAATCACTGTCATGAGAAAGCCCGCTGCGACGAACCAGGCTCCCGTTTTCCCTGGCTTCCATCAGGATGAGGTGCTTTTGGAAATCGTATTTGTAAACTGTGATTTTTTCTCTGCCCTGTTCGAGTATAAAATTGGTGTTGGTCGGGGAATGGGCATGAAGAACAACCTTGATTCTGGTAGATTTGGCATCCAATTGAACCAGATATTTGGGAAAAAACGATGAATCTACTGCCTGTTGTGTGATTTCAACAGTGGCTACCCGAATGAAACTCCACTTAACCTTATAGCGCAGCACCTCTCCATCTCTAAAAGGTGCGCTGTTATACGAGAGTGACTGAGCAGACGACGAAGGTATCGACCCAAGAAATAAGAAAGAAATGAAAAACAATGCCGATGGCAAGATGTGCTTTTTTTGAATTCCCATCATACCCCCCTTTTGGAATTATTGTTGATTTTTCAAACTCGAATCTTTCAAGGCCTTTTTCATCTTCTTTCTCTCCATCTCAAAGCCTAACTTCTGTTTCTTTCATCACAGATAAAATAAATCCTTCTGGATGAGAAGTTGTCAAAAAGATGTCAAAGGTTTGTCAAGAGTTTGTTAAGATTCCTGTAGACTGAGGTGGATTGGTGGTATTAATAGAGCGGATTTTTAAGGACTAAGTCTAGAATTTAACGAAATAAACAGAAGGTTTTTCTAGGATCGAAAAAAAGTCAGAAAGTGCCAAATATAAAATTTCTGATAGTGTCTCTAAAAACAGGGGAACTGTTCTATCAAAAACCCCACTTAAACATGATCCAGAATTTATCTCCGAGCTCCCAGTATTTATTTATGGCGGCACGGGCGAAATCGTTGGTATATTTGGTCAGATATTCCTTCAGTTTGTCTATTTCCCCATTTTTATGAAGTTCCAAGGCCCTCTTCTCAATATCGGGCAAATCAGTAAAAGCTTTCTCTTCGAACTCCTTCACGGCTTCTTCAATATATTTCTTTCCAGTCTCCCACCTAACTGTAGCAAGGCGATTGGCGCGCCTGAAAGCCCAGGCAGCAGAATCGGTGCGGTATCTGTGCTGATCACATATTTCAAAACTTGGGGGGAGCTCTGTAACACCTGCAAAAATGGGGATTCTCGCGCTTTGGCCCGGATTGTCAAATGAAAACCAAGCTATTCCTCCCACGGGATCAGGCAGCCAATCTCGAAGTTGGAGAACCTCAGAGTAGGAACAACCTGATATGGCAATTGTTCTCTGACGTTGGACTGCCCCTGGTTTCAGCGTATTTAAAAGATTAATCATATCAAAGGTCATCCATGGATTGGCAATGGGGCTCTTCTCCATTTCCTTGCTTCTCCGCTTTTTTACCATCAGATTTTTTGTTGAATCTAAATCTGTTCCTGCATATGTTTGCCTATAGTAGGCTAATACATCTCTTACGGAAAGTTTTTTCTCAGGTTTTACTGAAAATGGAAGCTCTTTCGCTTTTATATCCAAATTGAGTGAGGGAGCAAGAGTGCTCAATACAAAATACTCTCTGGTGGAGAAGGGCCTTCTTCCACTGTAGGCTTTCCAGAATATGAAAGGTTCACCACTATCGGGGTCCCACCAACCCATTTCCTCTGCAACAGAAAATACATTATCCGAAGCCATATAATAATCAGGATTGTCCAGGTCCAATTTTCCTATTCTCGGGATATTCGCCGAGACACCCACATGGTCATCTGGTATGCGCACAGCTGCCCACACAGCTCCCTTTTCCAAGGGACCTGCGCCGAAAATCTCAAAATGCCAGACTTCCTTGGGATCTGCGATAGTAATACATTCTCCTCTATCGCCATATCCATACTTTTTGACTAGCTCACCAGCTAATTTAATTGCTTCCCTGGCAGTGGTGCATCTTTCCAGCATGAGACGCTCAATTTCCTCGATCATGAATATCCCTTCACTATTATAGAGTTCTCTTTTTCCCCCGATGGTTGTCTCTCCGATAGCCAACTGTTTTTCGTTCATGCATGGATAGGCCACATTCATAAAGGCATAAGTCTCTTCGACCTCAGGTATCTCACCTTTTAACAAAATGCCTCTCAAATCCCAGGATGTCTCAGTATGCATCTTGCCGTAGTAGATCTTATTAGTCGCCCCTTTTGGATGTTTCTTGTGAGGCACGATATTTAACCAGGTCCGATAATTCCCATCGCAAGAGTGCGCGGTGATCACCGAACCATCTGTTGTTGCCTGGCGTCCGACCTGTATGCTTGTACAGCCTATTTCCCAATTTTCCCAATCGAACGGTGTTTCTTGATTGAAACCGGAAAACATCAGGAATAAACCTGCTATTATAGGCAACACTAATAAAATAAACAGGCGTTTCGTTTTACTCTTTAAATTTGATTTTTTCATAACACCTCTCCTTTTTATTTTCCTGAATTATTCATGTTAATTATCAATAATGAAAATTTCGGTGTCAATGAATTTCTTAAAAAACATGTCCCTTTGTAAAAAGGGGCATGTCCCTTTGAAAAAAGGGAACCAATCCTTTTTTTTCAAAGGGAACAGGCCTTTTTTCTTAATAAGAAATATTTTACAATTATGTGGAATAAAATGAGCAAATCCATTGTCAAACTTAGTGTAAAGCTAAAAACGTGTCTCCAGAATATGAAATCAGAGGGTCCTAGCGGGAGACCAAGCTGAGCGATAACGATCAGGAACTCATTGTACAGGCACGCAATGGGGATAGCGATGCCTTTAAGGAAATTATCAAAAAATATGAACACCAGGTGGCAGCAACCGTGATCGGTATGTTAGGATATTGTCCAGAAACAGAAGACATCGGACAGGAGACCTTCATCCGGTTTTATCAGTCCTTAGACAAATTTAGAGGAGAGGCCAGTATCGGAACATATCTGATCCGGATTGCGATCAATCTTTCTCTAAATGAAATCAAACGGCGCCAACGGCGGAGAAAACTCTTTTTCTCAAATTCTGAAGAGAAAATTGAAAAAATACCCAATAAAGATAACGACCAAAAAAATAAAGAGATGAAGGAAATTGTTCAAATGGGATTACAGAAACTTGAGCCGAAGCTCCGTTCAGTCATCGTTCTGCGCTTGATTGACGGATATTCAACCAAGGAGACGGCCAAAATCTTAAATCTTCCACTCGGAACCGTTCTCTCAAGGCTGGCTAGAGCCCAGATGAAGCTCAAAGAAATCCTAACGCCATTATATGGGGAAGCGTCATGAATAAAAATATTTTAAAACTTCTTTATCGGTCTTTTGATGATGATTTAAATGAAAAGGAGAGAAACGAGCTCGAAGAAGCGCTCAAAAGTTCTGAAGAACTTCGGATAGAAAGAGAAAAGATTCTCGCACAACGCAAGGCAATCTTAGAAAGCGGCGCACAATCCTTCAAGCCATTTTTTGCAGAAAGAGTTATGGCGCGGATCGATGCACTCAGTGAAAAAACCGAAATTGAACCTTTCTATGAAACACTTAAAGCTGTATTCCGGCCATTTGCCATTGCCGGTGCAGTCGCCATGGTCGCTCTAATTCTCTATAATATCGGAATAGGAGATATCCTCTCTTCAGAAGAGGTTTTCTTCGCTTCCGATGCAGCGTTTGAAGAAATTCTTCAACTGCCTCTGTTTTAAAATGGAGAAATAAGATGAGTACAAAATCAAAGGTCACTTTAGTTTTTATCATTACTTTAGCGCTGGGAATCGCTGTCGGCGCCATGTTGAATAGGACCTACTCACAAAGGCGGATTAGAAGCATCTTATCAAGCCGAAGCCCGGACTTTTTTGTGACTTTTTATGAAAGGATTCTTGAACCGGGCACAAAGCAAAGCAAAATGATCAGAGAGGTATTAGACAATCATGCTAAGCGTATTTCAGAGATCCGGGAAAATTTTACTGATGAAATGCAATCTGAATTAGAATCGATGAAGGCAGAAATAGATCCGATATTGACTCCGGAACAAAAAGAGCGACTCAAAGGAAGATTTCCAGGTCGCTCCCCATTCCGAGGTCGACCGATGAAAAAAAGAGGCCTAGATAAAGAATTCTCTATGCTAAAAGAAAGCCTTCATCTGTCTGAGGATCAAGTAAAACAAATTGCACAAATCTTCGAAGAATCAGGCATGCCAGCCGGGAAGATGTGGGGAGAAATGAGATTTTACGGAGGCTGGAGAATGCGGGGAGAAATGAGATTTCCTGTTGGAATGACTCCAATGATAAAAAGGCAGAAAGAAACGGAAAAAGCTATCGAAATGATATTAACGGAAGATCAGAAAGAATTATACAAGCAATTAAAAAAAGAAAGGTTTGAAAAAATAAAAAAAGAAATGAAAAGATTTATCGAAATGATAGAAAAAGAGGAATCTCTGAATTCTTACTAATCCCACCTGAAAATCTTTCCAAATTCATCGAATAAAATAAATCTTTCATTTGTCTAACTAATGATGCCCACTTATTAACCCCTCCTTTTTCCTCTGCTTTTTGGGCCAGGGCAATCCCCTAATGCCCTGGCCTCTTTTTTATCATGCTCTCTTTCACTTTACAGAATAAAACGTGTCCACAGGTTGTCTAATATTATGTTGCAAAAGAACAATTCAACAGTTAAAATTACTTTGTTTGGCATTAAATATGGTTCCAAGTTCGAATGTTTTATATTTTCCTTTTGTCCAAGATTTATTTGATAAAGATAATATTAAAGATCAAGCTTATATTAAAAGAGCGCAAAGATTTTTGGATGAATTAAAGCACTCAATAAACCGGAGGTAGATAAAATGGGAAAATTCTATACATTGCCAGAGTTAGGTTACGGCTATAAAGATCTAGAACCGCATATTTCAGAAACTTTGCTTAAAATACATCATGACAAGCATCATGCTGGATATGTGAACGCTGCAAACAAAATATTGGAAAAATT
>CAZSPM010000015.1:0-13404 GCA_964608785.1 uncultured Eubacteriales bacterium | reverse complement strand
GGAATGTACGATTAATTTATAGGGTAGATTCTTGAAACTCAAAACAATCACATATTGCCTTGAAAAAACAATTAGAACTAATAGCATAGATATTTTCAAATAGATTTATTCAGTGTGATCAGAAAATTTAAAAGGAGGTATGAAATGAAATATCGAAACGTGAAACTCATGGTTCCGCTTTCTTTCCTTTTGATGGCTTTAATATCGATTTCCCTTATGGGGGCAGCCGAAGTGCCAGAGCTCAAGTTCGACCATAATTATACTTACAAAGAAGTGGTTGCCTATCTAAAGGAAGTAGTCAAAACTTATCCGAATATCACTGAGCTGCACACAATCGGGAAGAGCTATCTGGGGAAAGATCTTCTGGTTCTGGAGGTTACCAACCATGCCACGGGGAAGCCTTTGGAGAAGCCCGGCTACTGGATAGACGGTAACCTCCATGCAAGTGAAGTGATGGGCGCTGCCGTGTGTCTCAAGACCATTGATACTCTCATAAGACAGCACGGCAAAGATCCGTTCATCACTGATCTTGTGGATACCAGAACGGTTTACATCATGCCCAAGCTCAATCCTGATGGCTCAGACCATTATCTCACCAAGCCTGATGGTCTGCGAAGCAGTGTCCGTCCTCACGATTCTGATAGGGACGGTCTTTTTGATGAGGATCCGTCCGAGGACCTTAATAGCGATGGCAACATAACTATGATGCGAATTAGAGATGAATTGGGACCCATGAAAACCTCATCCGATGATCCTCGTTTGATGGTACGACGAAAAGAGGATGAAAAGGGAGAATGGAGAATCTATTCAGAAGGGATCGATAATGACAATGATGGAAGGTTCAACGAAGATGGAGTCGGCGGCTTGGATATTAACCGCAACTGGCCAGCACAGTGGCAGCAGGAGTGGGTACAGCGCGGCGCGGGACGGTATCCTTTATCCGAACCGGAAACCCGGGCAGTTGCTGGATTCCTTCTCTCCCACCGGAATGTCACGGGGATCATCAACCATCATATGGCTGGAAACTTCGTTTATCGGCCCCCAAACAACCGCCACTTCAATCCTATAACCGGTGAGGAAGAAGACATGGCTCCGGAAGATGAGGCAATCTACCAGGTGTTCGGAAACAAATACCAGGAAATCCTGAACAAACAGCCGGTGCGGAACGTTCTGGGCAGAGGAGCTCCCCCGAGGCGCGGGGCAATCTGGGGCGTTATGATCGGATGGGCTTATGACCATTACGGAGTTTTCAGCTGGGTTCCTGAAATGGGTTCATTAGCACCGTTCTGTGATTATGATAAAGACGGAAGAGCATCAGAGCTCGAACGGTTGCGCTGGAATGATGAGGAAATGGATGGCAAAATCTTCGTTGACTGGAAACCTTATGACCATCCTCAATTAGGCAAGGTGGAGATCGGAGGGTTTGTTCGAAAGCTATACAACGCCAAATTTAAGAGTTATACCAGTCTGATGTGTCATCCCGGCCCAATTTATGAAGATTTTTTAATTAAACATGCAAAGTGGAACCTCTACCTTGTGTCCATGTCTCCTTATGTGCGGATAGTCAGCGTGGAGGCCTTTCCAGGAGATGCCGGCTACTTTAAAATCACAGCCAAAATCCAGAATCAGGGATTTCTCCCGACCAATGTTCCCCAGCAGGCCGTACGCAACAGAACAGCTAAAACAGTGAAAGCCACAATAGGTTTGACAGGAGCTAAACTGGTCATGGGGAAAGAAAAAGTTGACATGGGTCATTTACCCGGGCATACCGTGCGGTCCTATTCTCCGGTTAAGACCGTGGAGTGGATGGTAAAAGCCACGGGAAGAAAAGCGCCAACCGCAGTCATTAGAGCAATTTCAGAAAAAGGCGGAACCCACACGAAGAAGCTAACCCTACGTTGATGCAGTAGCTTGTCACAAGGATTTTTTTTGTTGAAACAACCTTATGTTTTTGTAGAGGCTTGGTGTAGGGGCTTGATTCATTAAGCCCACCTCCCATACGTCATTGCGAGGCATGAAATGCCGTGGCAATCTAGTCATATGAATTTAGGGACTTGATTTATTAAGCCCACCTTAAAATAAGGAGATTATAGAATGGAGTCCATTAAAGCCCAAAGAATTCCTTATTCACAGATACGTGTGATGTTCGATGCCGCACGAAAGTTAGAGCAGCAAGGAAAAGAGATTATCCATCTGGAAATCGGAAGGCCGGATTTCAATACACCGCAGCATATTGTGGAGGCAGCAATGGAAGCGCTGAAAGCCGGTAAGCATCATTACTCGCCCAATGCCGGGATTCCTGAACTGCGTCAGGCAATTGCTGGCAAATTTACAAAAGAATATCAGCTAGATTACAGCCCCAATTCTGATATTGTAGTTACGAATGGAGTGGCAGAAGGGATTTATGTTGCGATTAACGCACTGCTTAATCCTGGAGATCAGGTACTCGTTCCTGACCCAAGCTGGCTTAACTATAATGTGGTCGCTCTAACTAATTTTGTGGAGCCTGTTGGATATGCATTAACTGAAGAGAACGGTTTTCAGCCCGATCCTGACCAGATAGAAGATAAGATAACCCCACGGACCAAAATGATTATTCTTGTCAGCCCTTCAAATCCGCTAGGATCAGTGACAAGTCAGAAGGCATTGGAAAGGATAGCTCAGTTAGCCAATAAATATGATATGGTGGTATTAAGCGATGAGATCTATGAGAAAATCGTGTACACACCGGCCAAACATGTGAGTATTGCCACTTTGGCGGGGATGAAGGATAGGACTCTTATCTTGAACGGCTTTTCCAAGTTCTATTCCATGACGGGCTGGAGGATCGGGTATGTTCTGGGCCCAGAAGAGCTTGTCAATCCGATATTGAGATACCATCAGTATATGATCACCTCAACCAACACTTTTGCCCAATGGGGAGCTATTACCGCCTTGAATGGCGATCAAGAGCCATCCTATGCAATGGTTGAGGAGTTCCGAAAACGACGAGATTATCTTTATGATGCAGTTAATAAGATCTCTGGATTTACTTGCGCCAAGCCGGATGGGGCTTTTTATCTGTTCCCTTCTGTCAAAGACACTGGAATGGATGGATACCAGATGGCGAATTTTTTGCTTGAAAAAGCGGGCGTGGCAACGGTTGCCGGTGAAAGCTTTGGAAGAAATGGAGCAGGATACATTCGCCTCTCTTATGCCAATTATCTAGAAAATATAAAATCCGCAGTCACAAAAATAAAGGGGTCGCATCTCAACATTTGACATTTTGGATGAAGGTTTTTAATTCGTGACTCTGTAAAATGTCAAATGTTGAGATGCGACCCCTTAAATGATACAATTTTTACATGAAATGTCCTGCATGTCAATTTGAAAATCCCCCTGAGAGCCTTTATTGCAGCAAGTGTGCCACCCCTCTCCTCAGTCCAGAAGAACTTTCCGCTGCCCAGACAAAGACTCTCCAGACACCCGTGAAATTTTTAGCCCCTGGGAGCACTTTTGATAAAAGATACCAGGTGATTGAAGAGTTGGGAAAAGGCGGAATGGGGAGAGTCTACAAGGCCTTTGATAGGGAAGTCAATGAAAGGGTGGCTTTGAAGCTTTTGAATCCGGATGTATCTTCTGACGAGAAGACTATCGAGCGATTCCGCAATGAATTAAAAGTGGCGCGTAAGATTTCCCATAAGAATGTGTGCCGGATGTACCACTTGAGCAAGGATGAAGAAGGCACTCAATATATTACCATGGAATATGTGCCAGGGGAGGATTTGAAGAGCACGGTTATAAGGGTTGGGCAATTAAGCATTGACAAAGCCATTTCCATAGCCAAGCAGGTGTGCGAGGGATTGGCTGAAGCACACCATCTAGGCGTTATTCACAGGGATTTAAAGCCTCAAAATATTATGGTCGATAGAGAAGGGAATACGCGGATCATGGATTTCGGGATCGCTCGTTCTATAAGAAAGAAAGGAATAACAGAAGCAGGAGTGATCATAGGTACTCCGGAGTATATGTCTCCTGAACAGGTGGATGAGAAGGAAGTAGATCCTCGTTCAGATATCTACTCATTGGGAATAATTCTTTATGAGATGGTAACCGGAAGAGTTCCCTTTGAAGGGGATAAGCCTTTAACCATAGCCTTGAAGCACAAGACTGCAACACCTCAGGAACCAAAAGAGCTCAACCCTCATACTCCTGATGAGCTCAATCGTCTGATACTCAAATGCGTGGAGAAAGATAGCAGGAAAAGATATCAGACTGCAGAGGAACTCCTATCTGGTTTGACCGCTCTTGAAAAAGGCCTCCCCACCACAGAGCGAATTCTCCCCCGGGAAAAACCGATTACAGCGAGGGAAATAACCGTAAGATTCAACCTAAAGAAGCTTCGCATTCCGGCCTTAGTGATTATTGCTCTCACAGTCATTGTGATAGTTATTTTTAAACTCATTCCTCAAAGGCAGGCTATTTTCTTCCCTCCAGGCAAGCCCTCTCTCGCTATCATGTACTTTGAAAACAACACAGGAGATCAGAACTTTGATCATTGGAGAAAGGCCCTTTCTGATTTGTTGATTGCCGACCTGTCGCAATCAAAGTATATATCAGTGCTCTCCGGAGAAAGACTGTTCAATCTGCTCGAAGGATTGAATTTGCTGGAAGCACCGAGTTATTCTTCAAACGATCTAAAGGATGTGTCTTCACGGAGTGGTGTTGAGTACATATTGGTTGGGAAAATGGCTAAGGCAGGAGATACCTTAAGAATTAACACTATGCTTCAGAAAGCAAGCACAGGAGAGTTCATTGGTTCTGAAATGGTGGAAGGAACCGGAGAAGAGAGCGTTTTCTCCATGGTGGACGAGTTGACAACAAAGATCAAAGCGAGCTTCCAGCTGTCCGAAGAAGAGATTGCAGCCGATATCGATGAGGATGTTGGGAAAATCACGACCGCCTCGCCTGAGGCGTATAAATATTACAGAGAGGGCATGAAATATTTTAACATGGGCGATTATCTTAAAAGCATTCCCTTGATGGAAACGGCAGTCGCCATAGATAGTGAGTTTGCCATGGCCTTCAGAAATATGGCAATTGCCTATAACAATATAGGGTATAGGAGTGAGGCGAGGAAGCGTCTCCAGAAAGCGTTTGAATTGAGGGATAGGGTGTCGGAGCGAGAGCGCTATTATATCCAAGGGGCTTTCTATTTTCAATCAGAGAAGAATTATGAAAAAGCCATTGAGACCTACAATGAATTATTGAAGCTTTATCCAGAGGATATAATCGGAAATAACAATTTAGGATTTATATTTGCAGTTTTAGAGGATTGGGATAAAGCTGTAGAAAGATACGAGGTGAATATTCAGAATAAAGTGGAATCCATCCCGAGTTATGGCAATATAGCAGATGCCTATATGGCCAAAGGATTATATGGGAAAGCCCTTGAGATTCTTGAGTTTTATATAAATAATATTTCGGATAATCTCCGGGCCCGCCGGGGTCTTGCCTATAATTTTCTTTTTCAGAGGAAATATGATTTTGCCCTAATTGAGGCTAATAAATCTGTGGCTCTCAATCCATCTTATTACGGCAATTTCACTCTGCAGGGTGATATTTTCTTTTTTAGCGGCAAGCTGGCGAATGCTGAAAAGGAATACTTGAAGCTATTCGAGTCAGATGAGCCGAGAGCTCATGATATTGGAATGAGACTGTTGAGTGATTTATACACTTTGCAGGGAAGGTTCGAGGAATCAGAAGATATGCTTAACCGTGGGATTGAACTGGCTGAAATGCTCGGAGAAACAGGCTGGAAATCACGCTTCCATTTACACTTGGCCTATTTGCAATTAAGGACAGGAAAAACTAATAAAGCTTTGGAAGAGTGCGAGAAAGCCTGGAATAGTGCTGTTGATGCAGAAGATATTTCTCTACAAGCACAAGCCCTTCATTACAGAGGAATGACTTATCTGGAGATGAAATCAGTTGATGAGGCTAGAAAAGTGGCAGATGAGCTTAAAGAATTAGTCCAGAAAGGAATGAATAGAAAGAGAATCAGGCACTATTTTCATCTGATGGGGATGATAGAACTTGGAAAAGAGAATTCCTCTAAAGCCATTGAATACTTCAAGCAGGCCATATCCTTATTACCTTCTGAACATTCTCAGGATGATAAACATGCACTATTTATTGATTCTTTAGCTTCAGCCTATTACAAATCCGGGGATATTGAGATGGCTCAACAGGAACTTGAAAGAATACCTGCCCTTACGACGGGTAGACTGTACTGGGGAGACACATATACTAAGAGTTTCTATAAGCTGGCCAAGATTTACCAGGAGAGAGGCTGGAAGGGGAAGGCCATAGAACAATATGAGAAATTTATCCAGCTACGAAAAGATGCTGACCAAGAGATGCCGGAATTAACCGATGCCAAGGATCAACTGACTCAACTCCAAAATCAGTAGAGGGGTCGCATCTCAACATTTGACATTTGAGACGAAACTTTTTAATTCGTAACTTTACGAAATGCGAAATGTCAAATGTTGAGATGCGACCCCTCTCTTGAAAGGTTACCTTTGATGTGTGGGCTTGATTCATCAAGCCCACATTTTCTTCATCTTTTAGAAACCTTCTTCTATGTTGACATAGCACGAAATATGTGTATAATTTGTGTATTAGTGGTTTTTTGTAGGAGGCAAACATGCAGATAAGACATAATATTACACTCGATGAGGATGTTTCAAAAGAATTGGAAACAATAGCGAGTGAACTAGGCGAAAAAAAGAGCAAAATAATTGAAAAAGCCCTTACCGTTTATTTCGACCTTCTTGATCTTAAGCTTGCGGAAAAGAGAATGAAAGACCTTGAGAAAGGACGGGATAAACTAATTAACGCAGAGGAGGTTTGGAAAGATCTAGGAATTTAGGGATGTATAAGCTCAAATTTCTTGGGAAAGCTCTAGATGATCTTAAAAAAATAGATAGGCCCCATAAAAAGATAATAAAAGAAAAATTGCTGATATTAGCAGAAAATCCAGAGGCACTAAAAAGTAATATAAAAAAGCTAAGCGGGACAAAAGACGATTATTACCGATTAAGAGTGGGAAGCTATCGGGTTATCTTCAAAAGAGAAGAAAAAAAACTCATAATTATAATAGTGAGAATAGGACACAGAAAAGAAATCTATTTTTCATTAAAATAAACATCTTTTTTGTCAGCTTGAGCAGGGTTATGATAATAATGGCCGATACCATTCTTCAATATTTCAGCATAGCGCGGAACATTCTGCAGTTTGATTGCTTTATCAGGAAATTTTCTTGAGAATTGACGCACAAGCTCTAATATGACCGAGCAGTGCTGCCCGACACGTTTTTCCATGCGCCAGCCTGTCTCGTCATAAGGCACAAATAACTTCTTTTTCTTCGAAAGGCTCAGCAGAAAGGGATCTTTTCCACTCAAAAGCAAATCTACGGTCTTTGGACCGGTCGGCTGGTCCAGGAAAGGAAGAGGCGCCTCTAGCAGAAAAGGCATTGTATCTGAATAATCTCCGATCTCTCTGTGGGAAAGCCCTCGAAATCCTGAAGGGGATGGCTCCACATGGTTATCAAATCCCTCTCTTGCCTTTACAGTCAGAGAAGCCATCGTGGCTATCCTTATCGATTTTTCAGGAGCCACTATACAATTCGTCACCGGAAACATCGTTTCCGCGCCATGAACATCTATGGCCATATCCACCTTCTCCTCCCTCATTATCTGCATCGCTCCATAGGTTACACGCTCCATCAGTGGACCATTGGGTCTCCCAGGCCATGTCCTATTCGTGTTTCTGGCATCGATGAAAGACAGCAGCTGTTTGTCAGGGTAGTGAATGTAAACATCGGGGTCTGGCCATTGATCCAGTGGGGATGCATCACGGTTTCCCATCCTGAACTTTTTGCTGCCCCAATCTGTAGGGATTTCAAAATATAAAGGATAGCCGTCTCCTGGCCGGGTATTGCGTCCAGCACTGTTGTTAAAATGAGGGATGATGATGAGTGTTCCTTTCTCGACCACGGCATTTTCCAGAATTATAAGTGCAGCCAGTAATGCTGCCGGCTCATTAGAATGGGTGTTTGCGAGGATGAGCATTTTGGCGCCTTTCTCTTTGCCTTCCAGGAAAAACACATTGGTATCCCCTATGGTTCCTTTCAAGCCCTTGGAGTAATCGCTCAGTTTTATAACCTTGGTGACCCCGGATCCTGCCACAATAGGCATCATGTAATGTCGATGCTTAAAGAGCTGGATACTCGAAATAATCAGAATGGCGGCGATGACTATAAGAAGTATAGATTTTATTCTCCATTCGCGATCCATGTGGTTTTCCTCCTTTTAATATCTCGTGAGTGGCTTGATTCATCAAGCCCACCTGTTTGTCATTGCGGGCGACCGAAGGAAGCGCGGCAATCTCATCCATTTTTACTTTATACGAAAGAGTCTCAGGACAAGGGGAACCAACACGATCAGATAAAGAAGCATATCGTCTACGCTCTTTTTTTCTCTGATAAAATTCCAAATAAGCATCCCGACAATATAAACGGTAATGAGATAGTATAGAATCATGATCACAGGCATCTATCTCCTCCTGTAAAATGGGGTCGCATCTCAACATTTGACATTTTATAAACTCACAAATTAGAAAGATACATCCAAAATAAAATGGGGTCGCATCTCAACATTTGACATTTTATAAACTCACAAATTAGAAAGATACATCCAAAATGTCAAATGTTGAGATGCGACCCCTTTCACGACCCCTTTCACGACCCCTTTCACCTTACATGCTCCATCTCACGAGAAACTCTAATCGGGCACTGAAGACAACCATTAGAATTCCCACGATAGTAATAATAATCCAAGGAACCCAAGTGCTCCTTAGAAATGTCCAGTATGATCCCTTGTATTCCGAGACCATCACGCTGAGCCTTCCTATGAGAGCTGTGGGGGGGAGTCCGTCTCCCAGAGGCCAAAGCAGGCTCAACCCGGCCATGACAACTGTCGCATGCAGGCCTATAGAATCAAGGAACCAGATCAAAGGAATTCCGATAATCGCTGCTCCTCCATAGGTCAAAACACCCTCTGATACAGGTATGATTGCGGCTAAAAGTATGAATAGTAGTATGAGAGGAGTGCTGATAACAGCGAAGGACAAAAGACCTCTCACTCCGGTTGCAGTCATTATCTGCTGCAGGGCACCCACAACAACCATTGTTGCGAGTAAAGGAAGCAACCGCTTCACTGTATCCCTTGAGAGTGAGAGAATTTTTATCCTTACAGGACTGACCAGGAGGGCAACCAAAGCAGCAATAACAAATTGCAGAGGTAATCCTAATATCGGTATGGAAAAGGGCCAGATACGATAGGCCACAACTAATCCAAAGAACACCAGGAAAGGCAAAAGTACTCTCCACCAGCTCATTCGAGCAGGAACTTCGGGCATGTCTTTCAGGGCTGTCTCCAGGTCCATTGAGCCTTCTTTTTTCCATCCCAGAAATAGGACAGTAAACGTTCCCAGAAGAAGGACAGGAATCCCCAGAGGCAGCTCGAAGCCGACGTAGGGGATAGCTGTTCCGGCACATAGAATCATTGCCCAGATGTTTACAGGAGGCGCTGCTGCGCTCAAACCGGCTACTATGAACAGGATAGCGGCCACCCGCCTTTTCGGTATTCCCAGATAGCCGAGCGCGAGTGCAATCGGGGCACCTACAACAAGTAAGGATACGCTTCCTGCGCCTGTGAGTGCACCGGGGATAAGGATGATTATCATTAAAAGAATTAGGGCAATGACACGCATATTGTAAAAATATTTTATCGTGCCTCTGACAACATAGTTTACACCACCGGATTCGTTGACTATCGCCATGAATATGGTTGCTGTCGTAAAGACCAAAATGACATCAAGGTAGGTAAAACTCCCTTCTACCAGATGGCGTGCCAACTGGCTCAGGGGAGGTGTGTTGATAAACGCACCAGCTATCCCGCCTGCAACAGCAGCAGAGAGCATGCTCAGCTCTACAGATAGTTTTTTCCATTTAGCTAGCGCATAAGCAATAACCATTATGGCTAGAATAATTCCGATTTGTATGTGCATATCAGCTACTCTGATCTACAATCCCTGAATCCCGGGTTCTGAATTTTGATTTATTTTTGAGGATTATTCTTGGAACACCTGCTTAATGATATCGACGAGTTCAAGAGCGTACTTGATCTGAGTCAGAGGTATTGCCTTTTCTTTAACGATTTTATCAAAGCGGCCATCTTGGTTGCTATCTTCTGTTACTATGAGGTAATCAGCAAAGGGAGCAACGGCATCGATCATCTTTTCATTATCGCTTCCCGGAGCGCCTCTTTTGGATTGGCCTCCGATGTGAACTCCGATGACAGAGATCTTTTCACTCTTACAGTAATCGATGATTTCCTTCAGTCGTTTGACTTCGCTGTCTATGGTAAGGCCAGAAGCTCCCATGCCTTTAAGGCTTGCGCCAATGGCAAAGATGACTGTTTTGTATGGGGTTCCCGTTGGAAATTTTTCAAGGTCTGAGTGGACTTCCACATGAAAGCCAGGACCTGACTCTTTTCCTGCTAAGCCGACTCCCGCTTCTATCAATTCAACAGTGGGCACATCGCAGTAATCGTATTTTATTCCTGCCTCTTCAGCCACAATGTTAACAGTAGTCACGTCCGGACTCTGGCCAGCAGAGGTGGTAAGTACGGGAAGCTGAGCCTTAGGAATATCTGTTTCTGTCAAGCCCGATACAGATAATACGAAAAAGAGTCCGCAAACGAATGTCAAGAGAAGACCGAATCTTCTTAAAATTTTCATTTGATAAGCCAACTCCTTAAGATTATTTTATCCGAACTTATTCAATGTTATTACTTTTTCTTTTTAGGCGGATTCTGTGGGACCAGTTTATCATACTCAACAAGCAGCCTAAGAAACCAGTCAGGATACTGTAAGCGCCTCGTTCTTCTTGCTTCTGTATCATAAACCCATAGCTTGTTGTATTTGACGAGCAAGTCATCACCGAGTTTCCACCATGCATCGATAACACTATTTGCGTTGCCGTTGCAGTAGTCTGTTAAAAATGTGATGGCTTGGGCAGGATCCTGCTTATAAAGTTCGTGAGCAAGTTTATCGATGGTGGCTGTCCTAGCCGTGGCTCCACCTTCCCACTTTTCCTGTGCTTTTCTGACCTCCTTGATGGCATGAGAGTATGCGACTTGAGTATGAAAATCGACATAATCGAACGCCCATCTAGCTGATTTTCTGTCGAATACCCAGTGGTCTCCAATTTCAAAGGATTTAGGGATTTTGGTGATGCCGGCATAAAGAGGCACGAAACAGGATGTATCCTGAGCGCCAAAAGCCAGCCAGACAATCCCTCCGATGGGATTTGGCAGCCAGTCTCTGCATTGAGTGACGGTCACATATTCCGCACGGTTGACCCCTATGAGTCGAGCGGTGTTATAAGTATTGCCATCGACTTTAAAGGGTCTGGGAAGATAATTAGGATTCTCGAATGGACCCCCTTGAAGCCCTCTTACCGGGTCGAACGGACTGCCTTGGAAATGGTCCCGTGTGATGTTCATTACATCCTGCACGGAAAATTTTTTGTCTGGCTTGACAGAGAAAGGAAGCTCCATATTGGGAGTGTCCGGGCTGATCTTTTGCGAGGGAGCCGCTAGGTCGAAAAAGCGCCAGAGGCGGACTCTAGTTCCCCTTGAGCTATTGGCACTGTAATTGCTAGGAGAATAAGCCTTCTTCCAGTTAAAAGGCTTGCCGCTTTCCGGGTCGTAGTAGCCATTGTCAACTGCATAGGAAATGACATTTGAGGAGCCCATAAAATAATCCGGATTATCCAGGTCAATCTCCCCGATCCTTGATTCATTCGGGCAGACGCTGACATGGTCATCCGGGACTCTCTGGGCACACCATATCGAGCCAGGCTTTCCGCTCTCCGGAGTCCAGAGTGGACCGACAGGCATGATCTCGAAAATCCAGACTTCATTTGGGTCAGCCACAGCAAGCATCTCCCCGTCATCGTGAAACCCGTATCCATGTTTTCCTGTTATTTCTCCCATAAACCTGATGGCTTCACGTGCTGTTTTGCACCTTTCCATCGCAAGCAGCGTCAGCATGGATAGGTCAATCTTGGCAGAAGGGGTGGGATTTTTCATCTTCTCGTGGCACCCGATTGTGGACTCTGCGATGGCCAGCTGATGTTCATTCATGTACCCGAACATCCCGTGGAAGTAGGCATTTGTGCGGGCCACCTGTGGGATTTCAAGACCGGTAAGGTTTTCCTTAATTTTTTCCCATTTTAATCCTTCTTCAGGAGGCCATGTTATGTATTGTGATATGTGGTAGATTTTGCGCGTTGAACCAGGCTCATAATCCTTTGCAGGAATATAACGCCATGTCCAATCGCAGAAGCTGCAATCGCAGGTGTGGGTGGTCATTACAGAGCCATCGACCGAGGCTTTTTTACCAACGATGACCACAGTACAGCCATCCCGCGGCAATTCTTGTACACGCGAATCACACTTTTCACAATCTGATGAAGTGAACATAGAAGTACTTAAAAATGTCAAAGAAATAATCAAGGTGATAACAATTAAGAATATTCTTTTACCAATCACCTTTTACCTCCTTTTTAGTTTGTAATGAAGCTGTAGTATATCGTATATATCATTTTTGTTTTAATTTGGCTAGCCTGAATTATTCATAAAAAATGCAAGTTATTTGTCTTTCTTTTTTGGCGGCTCTTGAGGAACCAATTTATCATATTCAACAAGAAGCCTCAGCCACCATTCCGGATATTGCAGGCGGTTCATTCTTCTTGTCTTCGCATCATAAATCCAAAGTTTATTGTATTTGACGAGCAGATTATCGCCCAGTGTCCACCAGGTATCCACAACACTTTTTGCATTCCCGTTACAATAGTCGGTTAAAAACGTGGAGGCTTGTTGTGGGTCCTTCTTATAAAGGCCATGAGCCAGTTTATCAATAGTCGCTGTTCTGGATACAGCGCTCCCTTCCCATTTTTCCTGAGCGGTTCTCACATCCTTTATGGCGTGGGAGTATGCTACCTGAGTGTGAAAATCGACATAGTCAAAAGCCCATCTCGCAGAATCTCTGTTGAATACCCAGTGGTCTCCGATTTTAAAGGAGTCCGGGATCTGGGTTATGCCAGTATAGAACGGCATGAAACATGATGTGTCCAGAGCACCGAAAGCCAACCAGACGATTCCTCCGATGGGGTGGGGTAGCCAACTTCTGGATTGGGTGAGGGTGACATACTCAGCCCTGTTAACACCGATGATTCTAGCAGTGTTGTAGCATTTGTCATAGAGCTCGGAGTGTCGGGGCACACAAAGAAGC
>CAZSPM010000014.1:0-14660 GCA_964608785.1 uncultured Eubacteriales bacterium | reverse complement strand
GCAGGAATGACGAAACGGAGCAAGGATAACAGCTCAATTATAGTCTCTTATATTATTTTTCAACTTTTTGAGAGACGATCCAAATATTTTTACTGCATAGGGATTAAATGTAATCAACCTGAATAATTCAAGTTAAACATCGAGTATAAACGATGTAATCATACAATACAATATTTAATTGGATCTATGACAAAAAGTGGGGATAAAATAGAACCAATGGGGTCAGACCTTGGTAACTTTAGTTATTCTTTAGGTTCCAGTGGGGTTGAAAAAAATGTCATTCCCGCTACCTGCTTCCGCAGGTACAGGCCACGCGGGAATCCAGGACTATCCACTTTCTGGATTCCTGCTTTCACAGGAATGACGAACATGATTCTGGATTCCTGTGGAGCTTGTGCCTGCAGAGCTTGTGCCCGCGAAGCTTGTGCTCTCGAAAGCGGGTAGCGGGTACGGGAATGACATTTTTTTCAATCCCGCTGGAACCTAAAGAATTACTAAAGTTTTCAAGGTCTGACCCCATTGGATTCATTGAATCATATTTTTTTTTGTGGTAAACAGACAAAAAAGGAGGTCCAATGTGTTTCAAGTCTTCCAGATTGCCCCTTATTGTATTTTCTTTGATTATCGGGACCTTGATGGTCGGATGTTCTGGCGACGAAGAAACTCAAGAAACAAGAAGTGAACCATCTCAATGGGCTTTTACTCAAGACAATGTCGATCTTGGAATCTTGGGAGTATCCCCAGAGGCTATACTTTTAAATGACGGATCCGTTCGTCTTTACGTCACAGATTCCGGAATTAAATTATACAAAGCAAGTGATGGACTCAACTTTATAGAGGAACAAGCGTTCATACCGCCAGGCTCTGATCCCAGTCTTATCCTGCTGGATGATGGTACTTATAGGATGTACTATGTGACTCAAGAGACGTCTACTCAAGAGATCTGGACAGCGATTTCTATCGATGGCTTGAGCTGGGATGTTGAGACAAGTACTGGAATCAGAAATACTGGCGGCAACGTAGCCTGGGGAGTGCCCGACAGTATTGAGCTCCCAAATGGCTCAATCCGTCTGTACTGGGTTGAGGCCCCGGAGGGCAAGTACGAAGTCATTAAAAGTGCCATTTCCTCTGATGGTCTTGTCTTTACACAAGAGAGCGGTGACCGTACTGTAGATGGCTATGTAGATCCTTATATTCTGAAAGCAGAAGAGGGAAACTGGATCGGACTTTTTGCTACGACACCTGCAGAAGAGCGTTTGCCTCAAAAAATTTATGTTGGGACTTCCTCTGACGGTCTCTCTTGGGTAATGGAGAGCACACCGATCATTGCTGTCTCGGGTGGTAATGCACTTGACGCGACGGCTGTTTCTTTAGGGGATGGATCTTATCGGGTTTACTACAGTGCAACCCCCGGTACAGATCCCTTTTCCGGCCATTTTCTGAAAAGTGGAATTTTGAAGCGCAAGTAAAAGTGAAAATGACGTGAAGAAATTATTTTTGATTGCTGTCCTGGTTTTTACAACTGTCCTGATATCTGGATGCAGTGATGGTGGTACTGATGAAGGCGGGACAGATCAAGAAATACCCACCGAAATAAATTATAGACAGGAAATGCGAAATTTCGTTCAAAGCATCAGTACCTATGCAAAAGAAAGCAAATCTGATTTTATCATTATTCCCCAGAACGGACATGAGTTGTTGACAGAAAATGGAGAGGCAACCGGGATACCTGTGACTAAATATCTGGATGCCATTGAAGGCGTGGGACGAGAAAATCTTTTTTACGGATATGATGGTGACGATGTGCCAACACCGGATTCAGAACGGGAGGATATGCTTGCCTTTATGGATCTTGCCGAGAATAATGGTGTTGAGGTTCTGGTTACTAATTATTGCTCGACTCAATCATACGTAGACGATTCCTATAGTCAAAGCTTTGCCAGAGGTTACATATCATTCGCGGCAGACTATAGAGAACTCGACAATATCCCCGCTTACCCGCCAAATCCCTATAATGTCAATTCGTTAAACATCATTTCACTAGCAGAATCAATGAACTTTCTCTATTTAATTAATCCAGTTTTATTTTCTGATAAAAATACCTTTATAGATGTCATAAAGGATACAGATTACGATATTGTCATTACGGATCTCTTCTACTCAGTTACTGAAGCATTAACTGCCAGTGAGATCGCCTCTTTGAAAGTCAAAGCCAACGGTAGCGCTCGATTGCTTATCTCCTATATAAGTATTGGTGAAGCAGAAAACTACAGGTATTATTGGAAGTCAGAATGGGAGACAAACCCGCCTTCATGGTTGGCAGAGGAAAATCCAGATTGGCCAGGGGACTATAAAGTTCGCTACTGGGATAAGAATTGGCAGAACATTATCTACGGGAACGATGATTCCTATTTGAAGAAGATTCTTGATGCGGGATTTGACGGTGTATATCTTGATATCATCGATGCATTCGAGTATTTTGAAGAGAAATAACATGGGCCACTTCCTCGCCGCTGCAGCAATCTTGACTCGTGAATAATTCAGGTTATTCAATTTGACTATTTACTAGTTTATCATTAATCTATAGCCACTTTAGCAATAAAGGACGTTAGTTCATGAAGCGCCCGAAGTATCATTCTGACAATCCTGTTTCTGCCCGCTTATACAGCAAATATAAGAAACACCAATCAAAAAGAATAAATTTTAAAATATTCAGGGGTATCGATAAAAATGTATAAAATTAAGACAAATAGAAGAATATTTCACTCGAAACTTTTGATCTTATCGTTGATCTTTTCTTTTGTTTTATTGGTTACCAAAGAAGCCACTCCTCGGAAAATCAATCTTAATTCCAGTGAAGAATTTAAACCCGTGGTGAAAGTCAGGGAAACTCAAGAGCAAATCTCTGAGAGCCAAAAGAAGCTCTTCAATAGATTAATCGATGATGGAAAGAAGCTCCTTCAGGAAAAGATGGATTATGAGGGAGCCATAAATAAATTTAAAGAAGCTAAAACGCTTGCCGTAACGAGAGAACAAAAAACAGATGCGCTTTTTTATCTGTCTCTTGCTCATTATGCTATTCTTGAAGAGAAGGGAGATGAAGAATTTAATGAGACGATAAGGAAGCTGATAGAAACAGATTATTACCGAGAATTGGATGAGCTTTTATGTCCCCCGAGGTATGTGCAATTGTTCCGAGAAATTAAGAAGGATTATGGGGCCTTGAGGGTCCAGTCAAAGCCTCCCGGAGCCGATGTTTATATAGATGAGAGCAAAGAGGCTGTAGGCAAGACGCCTCTCACAATTGGCGCCAAGGCAGGCGCCGTTAAAATAAGAGTAAAGAAAGGAAAACAAGAAAAAAAAGATACGCTTCGGGTTGCTGCTGGGAAAGAAACAAAATCACCAACCTATGTTTTAAAGGGAAGGTCAAGCTTAATCTACGTCATAGGGGGAATAGTATTAGCAGGCGGAGTCGGAGCTGCTCTGCTCGGAGGCGGGAAAGGGAATGGAGGAGGAACGCCAACGCCCTCTCCAGGTCCGACAACTGGCAGTATCCAGGTAAATTCCAATCCCACAGGAGCACAGGTATTTCTTGATGGAAATGACACGGGGAAAACGACCAACACCACGTTAACCGATGTGTCTCCCGGGACACATGCTGTAAAGCTAGTTAAAGAAGGATATTTAGATTATGAGGAAAATGTCTCTGTCACGGCTGGACAGACAGCATCGGTGGATGCAACTCTTACAGAGATTGAAGAGGAAGGTGGCTATGTATTCATAACCAAGTGGGGAGATTATGGGGCAGGGAACGGCCAATTTAACGATCCCCAAAAGATATCTATAGATGGAGCAGGCTTTGTGTATGTGGTCGATACTTCTAACTACCGCATCCAGAAATTCACTTCCGAAGGAACATTTGTGGCCAAATGGGGAACTCAAGGAACCGGGGATGGCCAGTTTAACGAACCCCTTGGGATTGCTATAGATGGAGGGGGGTTTGTCTATGTGGCTGACGGTGAAAATCACCGCATCCAGAAATTCACTTCGGATGGAACATTTGTGGCCAAATGGGGAGCTTATGGAGAAGGAGATAGCCAGTTTGACTATCCCTCCGGGGTAGCAGTGGACGTAAATGGCTTTGTGTATGTACTTGATACTTATAATTACCAAATCAAGAAATTTAATTCCGATGGAACATTTGTGGCCAAATGGGGAGATTATGGAGCAGGGGATGGTCAATTTAATGATGCCCAAGATATATGTATAGATGGAGCTGGCTCTGTGTATGTGCTTGATACTCGTAATTACCGCATTCAAAAATTCGCTTCCGATAGAACGTTTGTAACAAAATGGGGAATCCTTGGAACAGGGAATGGCCAGTTTAATGAACCATATGGAATAGCAACAGACAGTTCGGGCAATATCTATGTGGCAGATACGTATAATCAACGCATCCAGAAATTCACTTCAGATGGAACGTATGTAACCAAATGGGGGAGTAATGGCGAAGGAGACGGCCAGTTTGACTATCCTTATGGGTTAGCCGTAGACGCATCCGGCTATGTCTATGTGGCTGATGCGTATAATCAACGCATCCAGAAATTCGGGCCTTCTTCTGCTGTCCAAAAGATAACTGAAAAGACTTATTCTTCCTTAAACAATCGCTCGCTTAACAGAAATCTCAGACCAAGACCTGGCTTCTTTAGCTCACCAGGATTAAAAGGATTAAAAATGAAACAGAAATTGATGGATAAAAAAGTAAAACGGAATAGAAGGAGAGATGGCAAATGACAAATTTCACCTCAATCCGCAAAGGAATACCTTTAAAAGAACTCCATGTGCCAGGAAAAACACTCCCTGAGATCTTTTTCAAACAGGTAACAAAACACGGTTCAAATCGTACGGCTCTTCGGTATAAAAGAAACGGCGATTGGAAAGAACATACCTGGAGTGACTATCTAAGCAATGTTGAAAAAGTAGCGGGGGGACTCACCAAGCTGGGGATCAATCCTCAGGATAAAGTGTGCCTGCTATCTACAAATTGTCCCGAATGGTTTTTTATTAGCCTGGCTGTTCAGAGTTTGGGAGCCAACTTGGTTCCTATTTATCCGAATAGCACACCCAATCAAGCCAAATATGTTGTGGAACACAGCGAAGCCAAACTCCTCTTTGTCCAGGATCATGGACAACTATCCAAAACTGATAGCTGGAGGAACGAATTAGATAATCTCCATAAAACCGTCTTAATGTTTGGTGAACCGCATGATGAAGTCATGAAGTTTGAGGAGCTTATCACTCTGGGAGCTAAGCATTGCGATGAAAACCCAGGTTTCTTAAAGGAGTGCATTGATAGGCTCACACCCGAGTCTCCAGGAGGGATTATTTATACCTCAGGAACCACAGGCCCCCCAAAGGGAACTGTTTTAACACAAAAAAACTTCGTTTTTGAGGCTGCCAGCTTATTGACTATATACGAGGATGTCTATGATGATGAGACAATCTCATTTCTTCCTCTCTCGCATATTGCAGAACAAGTGCAAAATATTTGTGGTGGAATTGCCGCTGCTTTCACGGTGTCTTTCGCACAGAGTATTGAAACGATAATGGATGATCTGGCTGAAATTCGCCCGACTCTTTTCCTCGCAGTCCCTCGTCTTTATGAGAGGGCCTACTCAACAATTTTAGAAAAAGCTGCGGAATTTCCGTTTGTCAAACGCTCTCTCTTCAATTGGGCTTTGAAGGTGGGGGAAAAAGTTAGAAAATACAGGAACAGCAATCAGGATCTGCCCTTTATGATCAAGAAAAAATGGAACATAGCTAACAAACTTGTCTTCAGCAAACTCAAACAAAGGTTAGGGTTGGACCGAGTACACTTTTTTGCCAGCGGCGCTGCTCCTCTTCCTGCTGCAGTATCCAAGTTCTTTGGCGCTATGGGGATGGATATCGTTGAAGTCTTTGGACAAACAGAATGCACGGGTGTGTGTAATTCAACGATCCCAGGAAAAACCATTCCCGGTGCTGTAGGTCCTCCTATACCTGGATGCGAGGTGGCCATCGCAGAGGATGGCGAGATTGTTACCAAAAGTGAGAATCTTTTTTCCGGTTATTGGAAGGATGAAGCCGCAACTGATGAGGCATTGAAGGAAGGTTGGCTTTACACTGGAGATATTGGCTATTTTGATGAGGATGGCTATATCCATATTACTGATAGAAAAAAAGATATTATTGTTACTTCAGGAGGAAAAAACGTCACCCCACAGAATATGGAAGTCCTTCTGAAATGTTATCCTGGTATTTCACAGGCCGTCGTTGTCGGGGATAGAAGAAAATACCTGACGTGCCTGTTTACACTCGAAGCTGACAGCCTGCCAAAACTATGCGAACAATTAAATATTGATGCTTTGAGTCCAGAGGAAGCTGCTCAAAATGACGTCATCCTCAACAAAATCCAGGAATATGTGGATGAACTAAATAAGGATCTGGCCCGGTATGAAACGATCAAATATTTCCGGATCCTTCCCAATGATTTTTCCGTGGAAACCGGAGAATTAACACCCACACTGAAAGTGAAACGTCAGGTCGTTAATCAAAGATATGAACACATAATTGATTCAATGTACGAATAGCTCAAATTCTGAGCGACTTGCCCGAGTGTTGTCTTTTTGAAGAAGGAGCGGCCAACATGGCCGGACTCGAACCCGCAACACATCACCCCACTCCAAAACAAAGCATGTGTATTGACATCATAGTATCGGGATTCTAAACTGAGGAAGGATTAATCAAATGCACAGAGAGGGAAAATGAAAACAAGAATTTTGTCTGTTACTACCATTACATTCTCACTCCTCATTCTCTTCAATGCTTGTGGAGAACAAAGAGCCCATGGGCAAAGAACAATTGAGGAACCGGATGGACCAACAGTTGTGAAGAATCCCCTAGAGCCGTTGAATCCTGAAATGCAAATCATATTTGAGGAAGACCTCACGATCGGAGTAAAAGAAGGAGACGAAAACTACATGTTCGGAAGTCAAGTCTTCGTGAATACGGATGATGACGGCAATATTTATGTGACAGATTGGGATAGAAAAACAGTGAGAAAGTATGACTCTACCGGTCATTTTCTCCAATCAATCAGTCGACCAGGACAAGGTCCAGGAGAGTTTCAAGATATTAGTGAGGTGAGGTTTGATATCGAAGGAAATATTTATCTCAATGATGTTAAAATTCAAAGAATTTCTTTTCTAACTAAAGAAGGTAATTATTTAAAAGGGATAAAATTCCCCACATTTTTTAGAAGAGTGGTCATAAATTCGAAGGGATTTTATATCGCTATGTCTGCAGATAATGTAGAGCTAAAGCAAAGTAAAAAGTGGGACTATGTTTATGGTTTATTTGATGATAAATTCAATCTCATGGCAGAGTTTTTAAGGCTGCCCCAAGAGGCAAATGCTACAAATAAAAGTGCAGATTCTATTGCACAATTTTGGGCCGATTCGCTAAGTGACATGGCGTTTCAACCATACGTAAATTATGTTCTGGGCAAAAATGACTCGATATATTTTGGTTACCCCAAGAACTATGAGATCAAAGTGTATTCACCAGAAGGAAAGCTCGGAAAAATAATCCAGCGTGATTTTGAGCCTGCGGAAATAAGTGATAGGCATAAAGAATATTTTGAGCATAATCAGAGCGAGCAGTTTCTGGCTAAAATACCACCGAACGAAGAAAAAAGAGTTTTTGAGTTAGTAGAATATCCGAAATATAAACCTGCATATGAGAGATTTATTTTAATGGAAAATGGCTGGATTTTCGTCGTAGTCGATTCTGTACGAGACGGGTCTATATTAGTTGATATTTTTAGTAAGGATGGAGAATTCTTGGCTCAGTTCGAAACAGATATCTCAACCGATTGGCTATCTTTTAATAATGGAAAAGCCTATGCAGTGGCAACGATAGATGATTATAAGTTCATTAAGCGATACAATTTTGAAATCTTGGGATATAAAGACAATTAATTTAACGGTTCAGCGAAATTCGAACAACTCATGGATAGTGGATTTGGAAGATGTGAGTAAGAGGATGGCTGGGCTGAAGAATCACTGATCTTATTACTGCTTCTCAAAAAAGAACTAATAAAATATATATTCTACTGTTTTTATTTAAGAAATATGTTATAATATTTGCAATCAAGAAAGGTCATCCATACGATGGTAGATCGGTTTCGTTCTGAAGGCAGTATCCATTTGTTAAAGTGGCAACCTCCAGTTTGAGACATTGATAATTTTATGAAAGGAGTACGTCACTATGGCTAGTGGAACTGTAAAATGGTTCAATAGCAGTAAAGGCTTTGGCTTTATTGAACAGGAAGATGGTCCGGATGTGTTTGTTCATCATTCAGCAATCAACGCAACCGGTTTCAAGTCTCTCAATGAAGGCGATAAGGTTACCTTTGACATAGAGCAGGGTCAAAAAGGGCCTTCGGCAACAAATGTCACTGTAATTTAACGCACCTTTACTTAGTCCTAAAAGGGTACTTTCTCAAACCATGAGGCAGTGCCCTTTTTTTATTCAGTTTTTTCGACTCGCTCTACTTTCAACACTTTTTGATTTTCTCTAAACTATGGTTGTGAGATTTTCTGAGATCTCTGGAAAGACACTGAGCCTGGTATAGCTGGGATTGAGGCTGCCAGGAAGAGGCCGGGTAGACAGAAAAAATTTATGCTTGACATCATTACAATCATGAAGAGATAATCTTTTTTCAGGCTCAGAAAAAAATCGAACCTTCTGTCTCTGAACGTTCCACAGCTTTCAAAAGTATAACTGTAATGAATGAACATCGCGTTGTTGTAACCGGATTAGGTGCTGTAACCCCTATTGGTGTGGGGCTTGAAGAATTCTGGGAAGGGTTGAAAGCCGGGCGAAATGGTATATCTAGAATTACTCAGTTCGACCCGACTGATTTTCGCTCTCACATGGCGGCTGAAGTAAAGAACTTTAATCCTGAAGAATGGATCGATGCGAAATCCGTAGAGCGAATGGATAGGTTCGTCCATTTTGGCTTGTCTTCATCGGCTATGGCGATCCAAGATGCCGGTTTAAATACCTTTGCCTTTAATGGAAACAGGGCAGGGGTCATCATAGGTTCCGGTATAGGGGGAGCCCACACGATAGAGGATGGGCATAACAAAGTACAAGAGAGAGGGCCGAAATCTCTTGGGCCATTTTTTGTGTCTAAATTACTCATAAACATGGCAGCTTGCATGGTCTCTATTACGTATGGTCTGCGAGGACCTCTTTCTGCCCCTTCTGTTGCTTGTTCCACAGGAGCAAATGCCATCGGCGACGCTTTCCGAATTATTCAGAGGGGAGATGCCGACATCATGTTGGCCGGAGGTTCTGAGGCCAGCGTGACCCCTTTGCCTTTTGCTGGTTTCTGTGCAACGCGATCGATATCGACCAGGAATGATTGTGTGGAAAAGGCGAGCAGGCCTTTTGACAAGAACCGTGACGGTTTTGTAATGGGGGAAGGTGCTGGCATCATTGTCTTAGAAAGACTCGAGCACGCTATCGATCGGAACGCTCGTATATACGCAGAGCTTATTGGCTATGGCAATACTGCTGACGCCTATCATTTCACTGCTCCAGAACCTGGAGGTGAGGGAATGATCAGGGTTATGATAGAGGCACTCAAAGACGCAGGCATCGACGCACAGGAAGTGGGATATATCAATGCACACGGTACCTCCACTGTCCTGAATGATAAGATTGAAAGTGCAGCCATTATGAAAGTTTTTGGCGACCATGCGAAGAACCTCAAGATCAGTTCCATCAAGTCGATGATTGGTCACCTTTTGGCCGCTGCCGGAGCAGTGGAATTCGTGGCCACTGTGATGAGCATCTATACATGCAAACTGCCTCCAACAATCAACTATGAAGAGCCCGATCCAGAATGCCCTCTTGATTACGTGACCAATGGAGTCGAATCGATTGACCTCGAGGCAGCTCTGAGTAACTCATTTGGCTTCGGTGGAGGCAATGCCTGCCTTATAGTTAGAAGATACGAAGATTAAAATGAAAATTACCAAACTTCAAATTGGAAGTATCACCGCAGACATACCGATTGTACAGGGAGCTATGGGTGTAAGGGTTTCTCTTTCCTCGCTCGCTTCTTCTGTAGCAGAGGAAGGCGGGATTGGTACTATCTCGAGCATAGGACTTGGGGATATAGAGGCTTCAAAACGTGAATATGAAAGGATGTCTCGGGAAGCATTGGAGAGAGAAATTCGTAAGGCAAAAAGTATGACAAATGGTCATATTGCAGTCAACTTCATGGGAGCGCTCAGCAATGCAGATGATCTGATTACGACCGCCGTAAGGGAAGGAATAAAGATAATCGTATATGGTGCCGGACTCCCTATTAAGCTTCCGGACTTGGTCAAAGACAGTTCTGTAAACCTCCTGCCCATTGTCAGCTCCGCACGGGTAGCTGAATTAATTCTTCGCGCCTGGGACAGACGTTACAAAAGGACTGCCGATGCCATGGTCCTTGAAGGGCCTCTGGCGGGAGGACACCTTGGTTTCTCCGAGGAGCAACTCAATCAACCGGAAAAATATTCCCTTGATAATCTCTTGCCAGAGGTTGTGGAAACGGTAAAAGCATATGAAGATAGATATGGCAAGAAAATCCCTGTCATCGCCGCTGGAGGGATCTTTAGCGGAAAGGATATCGCTCGGATGCTGTCCCTGGGTGCATCAGGAGTCCAAATGGCTACACGTTTCGTCTGCACCGAGGAGTGCGATGTCTCACAGGAATTTAAACAGAGCTACCTTGATGTCAAAGAAGAGGATATTGTCATCATAAAAAGCCCTGTAGGCATGCCAGGCAGGGCCATTCAGAATAGATTTTTGAAGGACCTAGAAATTAAGGGAAAACTCAAGATCAAGTGTCCTTACAGGTGTCTTTCTGCCTGTAAAGTAGATGAGGCGAGGTACTGCATTGCACTGGCTCTCTTAAACTCTTACTACGGGGATGTTGACCACGGCCTCATCTTCTGTGGGCAGAATGCTCACCGTATCGACAAGATAGTAACGGTAAAAGAAATAATCTCAGAACTTCTTACCGAACTCGAAGCGGCTTGAGATGGAAAAGGGGGGCGTTAAAGGAATCGTTAGAAAAGCTACCAATCCATTTATTTTCAGCGAATTAAAGCTGGTACGCCTGGCCGGATTCGAACCGGCGACCTAGGGATTAGGAATCCCTCGCTCTATCCATGCTGAGCTACAGGCGTACGCGATTATTCAAAATATAGCCTAATATTCTTTATTTTTCAAACCTTGCTTGTGTTATCAACCAGCAATACAATGTGGGCTTGATGAATCAAGCCCCTACAGATGAATCAAGCCCCTATGTTTCAAGGGTTTTCATCTTTGCGAGCTTCTCTTCTAAGAGGCAATTTCGTTTGATTGGCTTGTCATTTTTAATTGCGATGTAGAGCGCCTTGTATGAACCAACAATGACACTCAGCTTTTTTGCTCGTGTGAGAGCCGTGTAGAATAGATTCCTCTGAAGCATTATAAAATGCTGCGTGAGGAGCGGCATGACGACTGCCTGGTATTCACTTCCCTGTGACTTATGAACAGATATCGCATAGGCATGTGTAATATCATTTATCTCATCTCTATCATAAAAGACAACTCTTCCGTCAAATTCCACTCCTACTCTGTATTTTTGTCTATCTATGTGGACCACTAATCCGATATCCCCGTTGAAGACTTCCTTTTCATAGTTGTTTCTGACCTGCATCACCTTATCGCGAACTCTTATCTCCCGGACCCCGAATTTAAGACCAGCTTTGTAAGAATTGAGTCTTTTCTGCAATTCTGAATTGAGATTATCAACTCCCACAATGCCTTTATACATGGGGCTTATAACCTGAATATGTGGGGAGATTTGGGGCACATGTAGTCTTTTCGGAATGCGCCAGCCGCAGAGACCCATTATAGTGCTAAAAACCTTCTTTTGGTCATCTTGACGGATGAAATAAAAATCAGCCTCCTTCTCTCCCCTAGGAGGATAAACCAGCGACTTTCCTTGATTGATTCGATGAGCATTGATGACAATAAGGCTATCTTTTTCCTGGCGGAAAATCTCGTCCAGCCTGACGACCTCTACTTTCTCCGATTCAATGATGTCGTGCAGGAGGTTTCCCGGTCCAACAGAGGGAAGCTGGTCTTTATCGCCAACCAGAATCAGACGCATATGGGATGGAACGGCTTTTATCAGATGATACATGAGAGGCAAGTCCACCATGGAAAACTCATCGATAATCAAAGCGTCGCCACCCAGAGGATGTTTCTCATTGCGCCGGAAATTTCCGAGTTTTGGATTAAACTCTAATATTCGATGGATTGTTTTTGCTTCATGCGCTGTTGCTTCGGATAACCTTTTAGCTGCTCTTCCAGTCGGAGCTGCCAGAAGGACTCCTTTTTCCCATTTGTGAAAAATATCGACTACTGCCTTGATAATGGTTGTTTTACCGGTTCCAGGCCCACCAGTTATGACCAATATCTTCTTATTAAGGCTCTCTTTTATGGCAAGCTTTTGGGCATTCGAGAATTGGATGGATAGTTCCCCTTCCACATCCTTAATAGCTTCATCCACATCAAATGATGGAGTCAGAAATGGAACTGAGGCTAGGTTATGGATGGAGCACGCCAATTCTTCCTCTGCATCATGGAAAAAAGGAAGGTAGATGGCTGTATCTGAATCCACCGCTTCAACGATTATTGACTTCTGCTTTTTAAGCCTATCTAAGGCTTCTTTAATTTTTTCTTCGCCGACATCAAGATCTCTCTGGCAGTTTTCTTCTAAATCATTCTGAAGGGAAAAAACATGCCCATGTTCGTTATCCTTCTCCAGGAGATAGAGAATATATGCTTTAATTCTTTCGGGAGAGGAAGGACTCATTCCTAGATTCAAAGCGATCTGGTCTGCTGTTTTGAAACCAATCCCCCAGATATCATGGCAAATCTGATAGGGATTGGTTTTTAGGATTTGATAAGACTTTTCTCCGTAGTGCCGATAAATCTTCGTCGCCAAACTAGTGGAGACATTGTGTTCCTGAAGAAATATTATGAGGTCTCTGATATCTTCATGTTCGGCCCAGGATTTCTTTATTTCGTTTAATTTAACCCGACCCACTCCTTCCACTTCTTTTATTTTCGCAGGATTTCTCGATAGGATATCGATGGTCTGAGGCCCGAGTTTTTTGACAATTCTCCGGGCAAGGACAGGCCCTATCCCTCTGATCAATCCCGAAGAGAGAAATTTTTCGACCCCCTTGGCTGAAGAAGGCAAGACTGGAGTGAAATTTTCCACCTTGAATTGCTGTCCGAATCTGGGATTAATTTCCCATTTCCCTTTTATTTTCAGCATTTCTCCAGGGGAAAGAGGAGGAAATGTTCCCACAATAGTCATGGAATTTCCGTCTTCAAGTACAAATTTGCAGACTGTGTAGCCCGTATCTGGGCTGCAGTAGATAATGTGTTCGATCGTTCCTTCAAAATAATCCATTGTATCAGTCTCTCAGAATTCTCATACCATTCTGTTCCAGCACTCTGTCATCAGTGAACCTACCCATTATCTATGACCTAACATTTATCCGTACTTCATCGCCTGTATTTGCTTTCAATTTCTTCATGGCAGAGCTCTCCTTTGCGGCAATCTCAACCATCCACAAGCTGTCGATAAGAAAAACAAGTTCCCTCTTCTTAGCACAAGAATAACTTTGCACGAAGGATTCGGTTTTTACTCCTTTCACATTGAGAACGATTCTCGCTTTTCCTGCCTTAGCTCGGAGCGATTCCAGCATTTTACCTGGGATGTTGGTGATCAAGTTGCCAAACTTATCTATATAGACGATTTGTCCGAAGATTTCTTTTCCTTTTAAAACAGGTTTCTTTACTTTTAACTTTTTAAATTGTTTGACCTGGGCGCCAAAATCCTCACAAGAGACATCTTTTGAAAGCCAGGCTGCAATCGGTGCCATCTTATCCCGCCCTTCGAAAGTACTGCTCACTTCAGGAAGGAAAAACTTCCTGTTTTTTACTTCTATGAGCTTCTGGACCTTCTCCTCATCTAATACCAAACTCAATACTCCGTTATCGGGCGCAATAAAAAAGAAGTTTTTTGTCTTCGCTAAGAGGATTCGGCGATAGGAACCAACTCCAGGATCAACAACAACCAAGAAAATTGTTTTTGGAGGAAAATATTTATAGGAAGAAGAAAGAACAAGGCCGGCAGCACCAATATCAAAGGAAGGAATGCGATGGGTAATGTCGATTATTCGGGCTGAGGGATTGATTTTAGCGATCACTCCCTTTAGAGAAGCAACAAAAAAATCATCTTCCCCAAAATCTGTCATCAAGGCTATAACTGGATTTTTCACTTTTCACTATCTTATTCGATTCCCCAGCTATGGTCAACCAATCAACCAGAACCAGTGGGGTCAGGCTTTGAAAACTTTCTGTCATTCCCGTGTAAACGGGAATCCAGGCTTGTTCCCGCAGAAGCGGGAATCCAGGACTATCCACTTTCTGGATTCCTGCTTACACAGGAATGACAGAAAGGTATTCAAGTCTGACCCCGCTAGTGCCAA
>CAZSPM010000013.1:0-14673 GCA_964608785.1 uncultured Eubacteriales bacterium | reverse complement strand
GGCAGGTTCTGTGCTGGGCGTTTTTTGTGGATTAAGCCCACATTTCACATATAACTCTACTACTTGGGAAACAGATACAGGCTCCAGGTCGTATTCCGCTACAAGATGCAAGTTCTCTTTTAAGACTCTTAGCATTGTTTCTGATGGGTGGCAAATTCCCACGGCTCTTCCATTTTTCTGTGCATAGCGAAAAAGTTCAAGCAATTTCCCTCTTATGTAATTCTCATCATTGTATGTATCAAGAAAGACATTGCGAGGGATTGAAGGGATTCCCATTTTCTGAGCTAGACTGAAAGCCACGGATTTTCCTGTTGTTCGGCTGTCCACATAATAGAGATTTTTTTCTTTTAAATGCGAGAGGATGATGCGCATAGGAATCTCATCTGCTGTTATTTTCGATCCCATGTGGTTGTTAACGCCGGTAATAAAAGGGACTTGTTCGAGGCTCGCCAGGACTGTTTCTTTGATTTCTTCCTCTGTCATATTTGAATGGATAATTCCCTCAATATCGTTATTAGCATCCTGGCTGTTTATGGATTCCATCGGAAGATGAAGCATGACTTCCAGCCTGTTCTGATGAGCAATCCGCGCGGTCTCCTTTGCCAATGGAGTGTAAGGAAGAATGGAGACCGTTAGGGGAACATTTATAGAACATATATCCCGTATCGCTTTCAGGCTATAGCCCATATCATCAACGATAATAACCACTTTGTTTTTGGCCGGCTCGCGATATGGCTCTTCCTCTTTTGCTATCTGTGGTTTTTGACAAGCAAAGAGAATCATTAAGGTTTGTTTTCTTTTTCCCTGAACGTGCCATAGATAATAGTCTTGTTCCTTACCTTTTTGTTCTTCTTTCTTTAAGATGGAAGCCTTTGCTTTTTCGAATTCATTTTCTAGGATGGTTCTTAGCAGGTTGAATTTTTTTATGGAGAGGTTGATCATGAAGTGAAGAATGCCTTCTTGGTCCCTGTACTGGTGGATAGATCCAGAGTCTATTCTATTGGCAGATAGGCTCTGTAGAACGATGGTCTCTGGGTTTTCCTGACTCAACAAAGGCTTTTTTTCTTCAGTAATGCTTCGAAACAGATAAGACTTTTCTCCTTTTTTCCAGTTAAGGTAGTCCAGGCCGATGGAAGAGAGAAGTGCGAGAATTATGAGAATCGAAGCTTGGATTAAAAGCAGGGTTTGATCATCTTTTCCTTTTGGAAGGTGGTTTTTAACCATGAATTATGTTTTAGATAGGATATTGAGGGTTTTCTGAAGATAAGTGGGGTTGTTCTGAAGATCCTTTTTGATTTTTATATCCGGCTTTACACCTTTTCCCCATAGTTTTTTCCCTGAACCGAGAGTGAAAACTCCTGAGGTGAGGAGCAGTCCGGTTCCATCTTCAAAAGTGAAAAAATGCTGTTTTGCTATGAGCCCAGCGGTTTGAAGCCCTATGATCTTAGCTTTTCTGAATTCTTTCAAAACGGCGGCTACTGCTTCAGCTGGTCCGATAGTGGCTTGATTTGTCCAGATGATTAAGGGCAGTTTTTCAAGCTCAGCATCCTTGGTGCAAACGAGAATTTCCTCGGCCTTGCCTTTTTTCTCGAAATAGCCAATTTTCGAAGATTTCATGAAGAGATTTATGAGCTCCTGGGCTTCTTGGATTTCGCCTTCATGGCAGTTCCTTAGGTCCAATATCAGAGGTTTCGTCTGCCGCTTCAAACGGGGGAGAATTTTTTCTTTTATCTTATTGACACAATTTGGATAGAGCTTGTGGATCTTTAAAATTCCGCTCGTGCCTTTTGCTGAAGAGTAGGAAAAGCGCTCGCTAAAAAGCTGTTTTCTTTCGATTTTTACTACTTTTGCATCTTCTGTAGTATATCTTTTGAGTATCTTGAGTCTAATTGGATTTTCATCTTCAGCTTTAAGGTAGAGGTTTGCCTCTATTAGACTCATCGTCAAGGTCGAGTGGTTGTCCAAAGTACTGATGTATTCACCGATTTTGATTCCCGCGCTCTCGGCAGGAGAGTTTTCTATTATTCCGACGACTTGAGGGAAAAGCCCGAATTTTTTATACAGAATTATTCCGATATCTTTTAAATCTTGTTCCTTCCTTTGTTGATATCTGATCATGCTCTCCTTATCAAGGTAGGTGGAAAGAGTGTCGAGCGAATCAACGAGTCCCTTGAACGCCCCTTCCATTGTTTTGGAAGGATTAGGCTCTTCTACGTATTCATTCTTGATCAGAGTGGCCACTTTTCCCAGCAACCTGTATTTATCAAGGGAAGAGTCTTTTGAAGACAGTCTGGGCAGAAATTTTTTTTCTAGAAGAAGGAATAGTGAAACCACTACCAGAACTGTCAGGAGAAGAAGTTTTATTCTTTTGGTAGTCATAGTCTTACTTGATTTTATCATCTTCCTCTCAGCCATTGCAAGGGATTGAGCGGTTTTGTCTTGAAACGAAGTTCGAAATAAAGGGTTATTCCTTCCAGGGAGCCAAAGTCACCGACAAAGGCGATCGCGTGTTGAGACTTAACAAATTCGCCTTTTTTGACAAGAAAATCTGAGCAGTGGCCGTAGAGGGAATAATAGGTCATTCCATGATCGATAATCACCAGGTTACCATATCCTTTGAAATAATCTGCATACACGACTTTGCCCGGATGTATGGATTTGACGATTACGCCCGTTTTTCCAGGGGAAATTTCAATTCCATTATTCATAGTTATCGTCTTGAATCGAGGATGCCTCTGGATTCCAAAGCGAGTAATTATTTTGCCATCAACAGGCCAGGGAAGCTTTCCCTTTTTCTCATAAAGGGGAACGAGGGGAAAAGGAAGAGAAATTTCTTCTTTGAGAAGATTTTTTATAAAATTCTGTAATTGTTGAGACCTTTCTTTTAGCTCCTCAAGAGTCTTCATGTGAGTGTTTCTGTTTTTCTTTATTTCTCTTATAAGAGCCTTATTTTTATTTTCTTGAGCATCGAGTTCTTGTCTTTTCGCTTTCGCTTTTTGGATCAGGGCAGAGACCTCCTCTTTTTTTGCCTTTTGTGCGGCTTCGGTTTTGTTCAGCTCGGTTAGTGTATTCATGTAATCAGAAATGATATTTTGTTGATATTGAGCCAAGAGGGTGAGATGTTTGTTTTCAGAGATGAACGTCCCCATATCTTTTGCCTGGAATATGGATTGGAGAAAACTGAATTTGCCGAATTTGTACATGGTGACGAGTATTTTTTCGATAGATTGCCGTTCACTTTCCAAGTTATTTTTCAATCGAGAGATACTTTCTTTTAAGGAAGCGAGCTCTTGATTGGATTTTTCTAGCCGGGTATTGTAAAGAAAGATTTCCTTTCTAATCAGTCTTTTGTTCAGTCCTATCGTATCCAATCTGGACAGGATGGAGGTTTCCTTTTTCTCGTCTTTTTTGATTTTTGCCTGAAGCTCCCTTATCTGTTCTGCTAATTCTGTAAGCCGCTTCTCATATTCAGAAATATCTTTCTGTGCCAGAGAGGGGTGAGAAAGAAAGAAACTCAGGAAGATAATGGCGATAGGGAAAACCCATGAAATCTTTTTAAAAGGCATGGTTCATTAATAATTACTTCCCTTTTTTTTATAGAAATATTTAGTTGTCACTGTTCCGACTAATCCTGCTAACAGAATGAGGGATAACAAATTGGGGATGGCCATAAAAGCATTGGCCACATCTCCTATATACCAGACAATATAGCGGTGAGGTCCCTGGATGATAGACCCGATGAAGAGCAATATTATGAAAGTAAGCCTGTACGGATATATTATCCGAATGCCTAAAATGTACTCCAGGCATTTTTCACCATAATAGCACCATCCGAGTAGAGTGGAATAGCCAAAGAGAAATGAACATAATGCAATGATTTTCCCCCCGAAAGGGATGACAGAAAAAGCTTCTGCTGTCAGGGCTGTGGATGTCAAAGCTTCCGGCGCACCGAAGGCAGCCGTTTTGAGGTAGGCTCCGGAGATGACGATGGTCAAGGTGGTCAGGGTGTTAACGACTAATGTATCAATGAAAGTTCCGGTCATGGCAATAAGGCCGTTTCGAGCTGCGTCTTTGGATTTTGAAGCAGCCTGAGCGATGGCCGCTGAACCCAACCCAGATTCATTAGAGAGAAGTCCTCTCCTGATGCCCTGGCTTATAGCTTGCTTTATGGTGACTCCTACCAAACCTCCCCCTATGGCTTTAGTGGCAAAGGCGGATTTAAAGATAACAGAGAAAGCGGCAGGCAATTGTGTGATATGGGCAAATATGACGACTAGTGCTCCTCCAAAATAGAAAAGAATCATGGTTGGGACAAGCCTTTCGGATACACTTCCGATTCTTTTAATCCCTCCCAAAATAACCGCTCCTACAATGCCGGTGATAATCAGCCCAGAGATCCAGAAGGGAATTTGGAACTCTCTGTTGAAGACCAGTGCCATGGAATTGGATTGCATCATGTTCCCTGTCCCCAAGAGGGCAGCAGTGGCACCGCAAACTGCAAAAAGCATCCCCATGAATTTGGCTAAGCTTATGTTTTTGATACCGTGTCTGGCATAGAACATCGGACCGCCAGACATCTCTCCTCGTTCATTCTTTATCCTGAACCTGACTCCCAGGAAACCTTCAGCATATTTTGTCGCCATACCGAAGAAACCGGCAATCCACATCCAGACAGGAGCTCCGGGACCGCCCACGGCGATAGCTGTAGCTACGCCTGCAAGGTTTCCATTGCCGACAGTGGCTGCCAGGGCGGTCATCAAAGCAGCATAGGGAGAAATGTCTCCTTCTTCTTTATCAGATTTATCCTTTTTCGTTGCTCCCTGTAGAACCATCTTCAATGAATCCTTCAGTCTTCTGACCTGGATCAGACGCGTGAGGAAAGTCAGCAAGATTCCAGTTCCAAGAAGTAGTCCGATCATCCAGTAGCCCCACATGAAGTCGCTGGCCTTTGTGATAAAGACGAGAGCTCTATCCAGTAAAGAGAGAGTGATCGTGAAGCTGAGATCCAGTATTTCTGTTTCGTCTTTTATCTCTATTTCTTCTTCAAAAGGAGTCATTTCGTAGAGGTCCATCTTGATAATGTATGTTCCTGGTCTAAGGCCGCGGTAGATAAAATTTCCCTGGAGATCGAGTATAGTCTCAGTAAAATATTCTTCTCCCAGTGCTTTAAGCAGAATATTCCCTTCAGTGTAAGGTGTTCCTTTAGGAGCGAGGACAACCTTGCCTTTGATCTCGGCTGCCCTCAGATTTGAAAAGCTTATGAGACACGCAAATAGGAAAATGATGGCAAAAGTTTTTTTCTTCATTGACTTCCTTTATCCAGAGACAATTGTTTTTATGAAAATAAGAATAATAATTATTGCTATGGGAGTGAGAAATTTAACCGAAAAGGTCCAGAGAGGTCTGATTCCGAATCGGGGATTTCCAGAAAAGATTTCCTGGGTCGCTTTTTTTGCTCCCCAAGAATATCCCAGAAAGAGACAAATAAAAAAAGCCCCTACTGCTAGAGCAATATTGCCGAATATTATGTCAAATATGCTAAAAAAATTAATTTTCGTAAAAAATTCCATTCCTCCCCAAGAAAGGGCAGAGGGCACTCCAACAAAAAATGCAAGGAGGCCTATGACAATAGCCGCTTTTTGTCTCGTCCAATTCCGCTCGTCAACGAAATAGGCCACAGGGACTTCCAGCAAGGATATGGTCGAGGTTAAGGCCGCCACGATAAGAAGAGCGAAGAAGAGAATTCCAAAAATATATCCTCCAGGTATCTGCGAAAAGATTATAGGAAAAATCTTGAATACGAGGCCCACTCCCCCTACATCGCCTGGCTGGCCGGAGAAGGCCAGAGTTGGGAAGATGATGAGTCCCGCTAGAAGGGCTATAAGCGTGTCTGAGAAAGAAACCCATCCGGCCGAAGTGACGAGGTTGTCAGATTTGGAGATATAGCTGCCGTAGGTAATTATCGTCCCCATGCCCAGGCTTAAAGAAAAGAAGGCCTGCCCCAAAGCGAAAAGGACGACTTTGCCGCTGAATTTAGAGAAATCAGGTTTGAGATAAAAGCTAAGCCCTTCGCCGGCATGAGGAAGTGTTAAAGCTCTGATAGCTAGGAAGATTATCAAGAGAAAAAGAACGGGCATAAGTACTTTGGTCCATCTTTCTATTCCTTTTCTGACTCCTCTTGAAATGATATATGTGGTTATCCCTATGATCACCATAAGATAAATCAGAACCTGAAGAGGATCTGAGCTAAATTCTGTGAATATTTTATTAGTTATCTGGCTGGTAATTTCTCCCCTAAAAGCACCTGATCCGGTTTTAATCAGGTAACCGACAGCCCAACCAGCAACCACAGAATAATAGGAGAGTATACCGACGCCAGTTATGATCCCCATATATCCGATTAATTTCCAGGGTGATCGAGGTTTTATGTAATTAAAGGCTCCCACAGGATTTTTCTGAGTATGGCGTCCGATGGTTAGCTCTGCCAGCATGACTGTAAATCCGATAAAAACAACAGCTAAGATGTAGACCAGAACAAAGACCGCTCCTCCGTTTTGGCTCGCCGTCGTTGGGAAGCGCCAGATGTTACCAAGGCCTATCGCTGAGCCGGTAGCTGCTAGGATAAAGGCGGCTTTGGAGCCCCATATTCCTCTCTCTTTCTGTTCCTGGCCATCCATTTCATTCTCCTTTAGATGGAAAGAAAGACTAACCTCGTTTTATTTCAATATTTATTACCATAAACTATTGAGATTGTAAAAGAAATATTGAATTTTGGGGTCAGGTCTTGTTTTTTGCTTTTTTTGGCAGAAAGAAAAGAGAGTTAAAAGGCATTGCTAACAAAAAAAAGCAAAAAACAAGACCTGACCCTGATATCTCAATGAATATTTAAATAATGTCTGAATGAACTATTTATTAAATTCGATTACTTTCATAATGCTGTCTAGCGAGATAATTGTAGAACAAAATGGCAATTAAGCATTGTGTCCCCCTAATTATTTATATATAGTTGATATGTATGGTTGAGAAACAACTCACTGATTCTGAACTCTTTAAGAAAGCCCAGAAAATCTACGAGGCTGCCCTTTCAGAGGTTGACCCTGAGAATCTCATCAAAAAGAATGTTATTATTCAAGAAGAAAAACTGATCATTCAAGATAAAAGTTTTGACCTTAGAAGGTTCGATGATATTTTTTTAGTGGCGATCGGAAAAGCGGCCCCTTTTATGGCCAGAGGCCTCGATTATGTCCTTGGGGATAGGATTAAGGAAGGCATTGCCCTCCATCTTCCACAGAACAAGACAGCTTTGAAGAGCATAACCTCTCTTCCCGCTTCCCATCCCCTTCCCGATGAGAGAAGCCTTCAGGCCGCCCAAAGAATTCTCAATCTTACAAAAAAACTGAGCGAGAGGGACCTTTTGTTTGTTCTTATTTCAGGAGGAGGGTCTGCCCAAATCAGCCTTCCTGCCACCGGAGTCTCTCTTGAAGAAAAAAGGTTGATAACTGATAAGCTTCTCTTGGCAGGGGCGGATATAACAGACCTCAATACAGTTCGTAAGCATCTCTCCAGGATCAAAGGAGGATGGTTGGCGCAGCAGGCATCTCCAGCAACGGTGATAAGTCTAGTTATTTCAGATGTCTGAGGAAATGATTTGGAGAATATTGCTTCTGGTCCGACGCACTGGGATTCCTCCACCTACGGGGATGCTTTTCAGGTTCTAAAAAAATACAATCTCTGGGACAGAGCCCCAGCTTCCATAAAAACCGTCATTGAGAGCGGGCTACAGAATAAAATCCAGGAAACAGTGAAGCGCGAAGCACCTATTTTCAAACACGTTCATAACATAATTATCGGTGATAACATTGAAGCTTTGAGGGCTGCCCAAGAGGAAGCAGAAAGGCTGGGCTTTCGATGTCTGATCCTTACTTCTTCCGATCATGGAGAGGCAAGGAGTGCTGCCAAAAATTATGTCTCTCTTTTCCTGAATCTTCTCCAATCAGAAGAAACCGCCTCCCAGCCTTTGTGCCTTTTAGCAGGAGGAGAGCTGACTGTTACAGTTAAAGGAAAGGGAAAGGGAGGTCGAAACCAGGAATTTGTTTTAGCGGCTTTGATAGAGATGAAAGAATCACTTCAAGAAGATAAGAAATGTTTGATATTAAGCATGGGGACAGATGGCATTGACGGCCCCACAGATGCGGCCGGTGCCTGGATCACTCCTTGTATTCTGAACATAATACAGGAATTATCTCTCGATCCTCTAGAGTATCTCAACAACAATGATTCATATAATTTTTTCAAAAAAACCGGTGGATTAATCCTTAGTGGTCCCACCCATACAAATGTCATGGACCTTCGCCTCTTCTTGATCGACAGATAATAAGGTAGGGGCTTGATTTACCAAACACACATGCAGGATGTCATTGTGGGTCGTGTAAAAAGGAGATAGTCCCCTTTTTCTTTTTATAGGTAACATGATTTATCAAGCCCACCTGTTACAAAAAAGAGTTTGCATCTTTAACCCCCACTTCTTAAAATTATAGGTTATATCAAGCGAGGAGGTAGTTTTTATGCCTGCTGTTGAAATTATGCCTGATGTCTATTGGGTGGGTGTCAATGACAGAACCACAGACCTTTTCGAAGGCCTATGGCCCATCACAAAGGAAGGCGTCTCTTACAATTCATATCTTATCGATGATGAAAAAAAGGCGATCATCGATCTTACAAAGTCATTCAAAGGAGACGAATATTTAGCTCGAATCGATGAGGTCACAGATATATCAAAAATTGATTATGTAGTCGTCAATCATATGGAGCCTGACCATTCAGGACTTTTAAGGACATTTAGAAGAATTGCTCCCCAGGCAACTATACTGGGTTCGGCAAAAACAAAGGATATGCTGAAAAGCTTCTTTTCCATCAAAGATAATGTTCAGGTTGTAAATGAAGGGGATACACTCTCTTTAGGGAAAAGGACGTTGAAGTTCTTTTCCACCCCTTTTCTTCATTGGCCTGAGACGATGATGACCTATGAAGTTTCTCACCGGATTCTCTTCCCTTGTGATGCTTTTGGCGGGTATGGAGCCATCCATGGCGCCATTTTTGATGATGAGTGCAAAAACTTCGATTTTTATCAGCAGGAGGCTCTCCGCTACTATGTAAATGTTGTTGCCAATTACAGTGGGCGTGTTTTAGCAGCTATCGAGAAACTGGCCGATATTCCGGTTGAGGTTATTGCTCCTTCTCATGGTCTTATCTGGCGAAAGAATATTTCGCTAATCGTCAACCTCTACAAGAAATGGGCTGAATATGCCAGCGGAAAAAGCGAGCCCGGCATAACCCTTATTTACGGCTCTATGTACGGTAACACAGAGGTTATGATGAATGCAGTGGCCCAGGGAATTTCCCAGTCAGGAGTGCCTGTTGAGATCTTTGATGCGTCCAGGACTCATGTCAGTTACATTTTGCCTTCCCTTTGGACAAAAAGAGGAGTCATAATAGGAGCATCCACCTATGAAGTTTCCCTCTTTCCTCCAGTGGCAGAGGTTTTGAACATGGCCGCGCATAAACTCATCAAGAATAAAAAAGCGGCCTTTTTTGGCAGCTATGGATGGAGTGGGGGAGCATTGAGAGGGTTGAAAAAGATCATCGAGCCGCTGAAATGGGACCTCGTGGATAATCTTGAATTTGTCGGATGTCCTACCGAAGAAGATCTCAAAAAAGGGGAAGAGTTTGGGGCTAGTTTTGCCCAGCTAATAAAGAAATAAATCTCTCCTAATTTTCTTTCAATATATAAAGAAGATGAAGTCTGTCCTTTTGTTTCGGTTGGGAGGTCTTGGGGATTTGCTGGTTGCCTTCCCTTCCATTTATCTCCTCCGAAAAAAACTCGCACCCTGTTCCATCACCCTAATCTGCCGAGAGGAGTATGGATCGCTTCTAAAGGAGGCAGGCGTTGTGGATAATCTTATTTCTGAAGGTGATGCCAGTCTTGCTCCTCTCTTTGCAGGTTCTCCTTATCTCGATGGAGAGCTCTCTCGATGGCTGGAGGATTTTTCTCTGATTTTGGGCTGGATGCAGAAGAAGAGCAGTCTACAAATCGAGGGAAGTCTTCATACTCAGAAGAGAAAGAAATGTCGTTTTTTTGTCTTTAAGCCCACCTATCCAGGCCAGATAAGTCAGTTTTTCTTCGATATAACCGTTAAATTTCTGAATAAAGGTGCAACTCCTCCTTTTAATGAGTGCCGCATTCTGCCCATAGGGTTGAGCCAGAAAGAGGAAGGATTAAAAATGTTTAACAATAGAATACTAAAGGAAGACGAGAAAATTGTGGTTGTTCACCCAGGAAGTGGGAGTGAAGACAAGTGTTGGCCCTTCCGCAATTTTATCAAGATAATCACCCAGTTAAGCATTAAAGGAGTTAAGGGGGTAGTGGTCACAGGAATGGCTGAGGGAAGAATCGAAAGTGATTTAGAGGGGGCAGCATTGCCAAGAAGTTGGACATGGCTTCGAAATCCCCCTCTATTGAGGCTTGCAGGATTGCTCTCATGTGCACACATTTATCTTGGAAACGACTCAGGTGTTACGCATCTTGCGGCCGCCTGTGGAACGCAGGTAGTAGCGCTTTTTCGAAAAGATTTACTCGCTAAATGGAAGCCATATGGCAATGTTTCTGTCTTCAGCGGAGAGTCCATCTCTGATATAAAATTTGACGCTGTATTGGAGGCAGTATGCGTTGGGGTCAGGCCTTTATAAGTTTTATAAGCTCAACAGGAATCCAGACCTATCTGGATAAGAGCCTTTCAAATTTCTGGTTTCCCGCTTCTGCGGGAACAAGCCTGGATTCCAGTGGAGCCTGTGCCCACGAAAGTGGGTACGGGCATGACCAAAAGGAACGTAAAACTTATAAAGGCCTGACCCCGTTGAATTATCGATTTATTGAGAAAAATGTGGTAAGATACCTCACATTCTGGTTGCCAGAGGTGAGGAATGGTCGAGATTGATTGGAAGGACATCTTAAAGGCTTTCATAGAAGACCTTAGTATCATTGAGAAATCTCAGAAAGAAACGATCCAGAATTTTCATCAGTTTTGCGAATTTATCGCTGAGCCTGCTTTCGAGGCCTTGAATGAAGAGCTCAGACAATACGGGATAAAATCTCGTTTTCAAAGGTCAAAAGGAAAATCAGTTTCCTTTGAGATAAACTTTCCAAAATCAAAAGTAGAGAATCTCACCTACACTATTTGTCTTCCAGAAAACTCTTTCAAGCTCAATATGAGATTAGTAATAAAAGGGAGGAAGAGTAAAAAAAGTCAGATCGAGGAAAGAGAAATGCCCTTTATGGAGAGTGTCGATCCTTCGGATATTCTAAAATTATCACAAAAAGAACTTATCGAGGATATTATCGAACAATATAAAAATTTCAATTATGATGCTCTTGTCAAACCTGAGTAAAATTAGATAATAATCGAGCCGATCCATTCTTTTTTGTCCACCCATTTTTCAAATGAAATAATGCGATTGCTGTACAAGTCTCGCTCTTTATCTACGCAAGATGGAAATGGAGGAAAATAGAGCTGTCTTCTTTTTTTATTGAAAGCAATCTGTAAATTTGTTAACTTCTGTTTCTTTAAAATGAATAAAAAGAGATTACCTCCAGGAATATTGCCCATCCAATTTCTGGTCTTGATGTCTTATTCCTCCCTTGCCATTCTGGCGCTCCTTCCTCTTTTTTTTGAACATCTGGGAGGAAATCGTCGCGAAATCGGATTTTTGGTAGGGCTTTTTTCCTTGGCAGCCTTCTTCTCCCGTCCTTTTGGTGGCTGGCTCTTGAGTAGATTCAATCCTAGAAAAGTCCTTATAGGAGGGTTTTCTCTTATATTGGTCACGACCGTTCTGTATCTCTTTATCAAGAGCTTGAATTGGTTTGTTGTTTTCATAAGGATCTTTCATGGCATCGGTTTTTCGATAGCTGTCCTGGCAGCACTGTTAATTGTGGTTTTGAAGGTGGGCAGGGAAGAGAGGACCTATGCAATCGGTGTGGTCTCAACAGGTTTTATGCTTCCCCTTCTCATTGTGCCGTATATTGGAGAAGTAATTATTGAGAGACTAGGCTTTTTTTACTTTTTTCTCTCTGCCGTTGTCCTGGCCGCTATTCCCTCATTTTATGCTTTTATAAAAAAGATTAGCGTTCCCCAATTTTCCGAAGACCCAGCAGCCCAGAGCACTGGCTTTTTTCGTCTTCTGGGACAGAAGAAAATATTCCTGATTTTTTCTCTGACATTCATTTTTGAAGTTGCTCTCAGCTCCAGCCTTAGTTTTGTTCCTCTCCTTGCCTACGAAGACTCCGCTATGAGAGCCGGATATTATTATACTTTCCTGGGTTTGACTTCTGTGTTTATGCGGCTTTATGCAGGGAGACGGCTCAAGTTTTGGGGAAGCCCGATGCTGATTCTTCCGGCCTTTTGTTTTCTTTCAGGAGGAGGCCTGATAATCTATCTGTCTTACAATAATTTCCTTCTCGGTTTCTCTGGTTTTATCAGTGGGATAGGTGTCGGCATACTTTATCCTCATCTTTCTGCACTGATAGTAGAGAGAGTCTCTTCCAGAGAAAAAGGGAAAGTTTTGAGTCTTTTTGCCGCTTCGGTGGATCTGGGTTTTGCCGTTGGGCCCATCGCCTTTGGATGGATCTCCCAGTCTTTTGGCCTGAGGAGTGCATTTATTCACTTTGCCCTGTTTACTTTCTTTTCATCCTTTCTCCTGATTTTATGGGGGAGGTCTGCATTGTTTGAAAGAGAAGGTTAAAATCGAAATTCGTTTTGAGAGACTAGAACTTCCAGATAAGGCGTAATTTTTCCCGTTTATCCAGACGTGTGATTCCTTCCTTCTTTGCCGCTTCTATGGCTTCATTAAATTCGTCGATAGTAATTCTTCGGGATAAGGGTGATTTTGGGTCAATACTGCCGCATGGATGATACTGGTCCATGATGTTGACATAGGTATTCTTCGAGATTTCTTTCGCCAAGAAATGTATCGCTTCCTTTGTTCCGGCGGATTCCTGAGGGAGGACAAGGTGTCTCACCAGGAGACCTCTCAGGGCGATTCCTCTTTCATCGATAATGAGGTCTCTGACCTGACGATGCATCTCCTTGAAGGCGAGTCTTGCGGCTTGAGGGTAATCAGGAGCCTGGGAGTAGGTCCGGGCAACATCGGAGCTGCTGTATTTAAAATCAGGCATGTAGATGTCAAATACTCCTTCTAGAAGCTTAAGAGTCTCGACAGTATCATAGCCACCTGTGTTATAGACAAGAGGAACTGAGAGCCCTTTTTCTGTAGCCACAGCAAGGGCATTCAGGATTTGGGGAACATAATGAGTAGGTGAGACGAAGTTGATATTGTGGCAGCCAATTTTTTGAAGTTCAATCATCATCTTTCCCAGCTTTTCAAAGGAGACTTCCTGGCCTTTTCCAAGATGGCTGATGGAGTAGTTTTGGCAAAAAAGGCATCTTAGGTTACAGTGAGTCATAAAAATTGTCCCTGAGCCATGAAATCCGACAAGGGGTCTCTCCTCCCCAAAATGAGGGGAATATGAAGAAACTTCGGGGAGGTATCCAGCCTTACAGACACCTCTTTCACCCTCGAGGCGGTTCACTCCGCAGTTCCGCGGACAGAGATGGCATTTCTCAAGCATTCTGAAGGCCTTCTCAATTTTTTCTGGGAATAGGCCTTTCTTGAAAGTTTCGAGATAGATTGGTTCAAAATCTTTTTTTGACATCTTTCGTGAAGATTATACCAGATGGGGTCAGGCTTTCATAATTTGTTCCAACGGGGTCAGGCTTTCATAGACTTACCCCATAGACTTAGGTGACACAATATATATATAATCAAATAACAGATGCCTAAGACGAGTCAAAATGATTTTATTACCGTCCCTCAAATGAGAGACATTTCTTTTCTCATCCACGGCTTCGGAACCGTGAGATGGAAAGAGATGGATTTTAGGAGAAGACCGGAATGGAAGGATTTCAAGCTTCTTTTTCTTGATCAGGTTCACTCGGATGTCATTCAATCTATAGATAAAATCCCCAAAGGCAATTTAAAAGGCGACGCTATGGTCACAGCGCTCCCCTCTCTTTTTCTCATCATAAAGACAGCAGATTGCCTTCCTGTTCTCATAGTGAGTCAATCGCCGAAAGTCATTGCTGCTGTCCATTGCGGCTGGAGGGGAACCCAAAAGAAAGTTGTCCACCGTGCCGTCCAGTGGATGAATAGTCACTATGGCTGTAATCCGTCGGCGCTTCTTGTAGCGCTGGGCCCTTGTATAGGAAGGAATTGCTATGAAGTTGGAGAAGACGTAGTCCTGAGCTTCGCAAAAGAAGGCCATTCAACTGAATTCTTTCAAAATCATCCTTCTCATCAAGACAAATATCTCCTTGATTTAAAAGGAGCCAATATCTCCCAGATGGTCAGCATGGGGATTAAAGAGGATAATATTTTCTCCATAGACATCTGCACTCATTGCCATAAGGATTTTGCTTCATACAGACGGGACAAGTATGAGGCAAGGAGAGTATTAAGTTTTATAGGCATGTCATAAAAGGAGATGGACCCCCTTTTACAAGGGGGCAGGCTCCTTTTTACAAAGGGGCAGGCCCCTCTTTTACAAAGGGACAGGCCCCTCTT
>CAZSPM010000012.1:0-14727 GCA_964608785.1 uncultured Eubacteriales bacterium | reverse complement strand
CCATGTGGGCCTTCATATGCATCTTCAGGAATCCAAAGAAGCCATGGGCGGAAGCGATCATGCTCCTTTTGCAATGAGCAAAATTCCCTGGGCCTTTTTTATAGCGGCCATGACCGAGGACTATCACCAACCCAGTGACACTGTAGATAAGGTGAGCCCTGAACTGATGGAAAAAATCATCCGGTTGACCTACCTTGCTGCATTCGCGCTGGCCGATATGTAAACATAAATAAAAATTAAGGAGGGGTTGATATGAGACAGAAAAGCAAGCTCATCCTCATCCTACTTTTTTCATTTCTATCCGTCTCTTCTTTTCTATTTACTCAGCAAAGACAAACAGCACCAGTCAAGCTTGATAAGCTCTCAGACAGGCTATTCCAAATATTAGGAGGCCGCGGTGCCAACGGTGGGGTATACATTGGTGATGATGACGTCCTTGTTATCGATGCCAAGATGACAAAAGAGTCAGTAGAGCAGACAATTGCAGAAATAAAAAAAATCACCGATAAACCGATCAAATACCTGGTCAACACTCACAGTGATGGAGACCATATTGTCGGGAATCAATTTTTTCCAAGCTCCGTGACAATTGTCGCTCAGGAGAGTTGTCGTAAAGAGTTCTTTCATCCCCGCAGAGACGGGGAGCCATCCGCGTGGAACAACCCGGAATTGGCATCTTTCCTGCCTTCATTGACATATCGCGATAAGATGGATATCTATCTGGGTTCGAAAAAAGTGGACTTGTTATATTTTGGTGTCGGCCATACCAAGGGAGACACGGTTGTATATTTCCCGGAAGAAAAAACAGCTTTTCTCGGTGACCAGATATTCATGGGCAGGCCACAACTGATCCATTCTTATAAGGGCGGTAACTCTTTTGAGCATGTGAAAACACTCACTAAAATGCTTGAAACTCTTGATGCGGAGATGTTTTGCAGCGGACACAGCGGTCCCGTAGACCGCAGCACGGTTAAACATCACATCGAGGAGATGAAAAAGATCCAGGCAAAAATCAAATCTTTAGTAAAACAGGGGAAGAGCCTGGAAGAGATAAAAGCAGAATTTGAAAAAGATCATGCCAGATTAGTTGAAGTTATTTTTAATGAAATCAAAAAATAACAACATTTTAAGGTTCATCAATGTCATTCCCGCGGAAGCGGGAATCCTTTTTTAGAATGTCATTCCTGCGGAAGCAGGAATCCAATCATTATCCCTAGAGACACTCTGCTCTTTTTTCAAAGCTTCTTTAATCCGGGCCGGTGTCATAGGGAGCATAACCACCCTAACACCTATAGCATCATAGACCGCATTGGCAATCACGCCTCCCATAGATGTTATGGCAGGCTCTCCACATCCTTGGGGAGGCATTTCCGGATTATCCACAAGCACGGTTTCAATCTTCGGTGTCCAGGAAAAACGAGGAATCTCGTATGTATCGAAATTCTCATCCAAAATTCTTCCACCTTTAAACCGAATCTCTTCGCTCAGACAATAGCCAAGCCCCATGGTGATGCATCCCTCGATTTGCATCCTTACTCCTTCAGGGTTGATCACTTCGCCCGTGTCCTGCGCGCACACGACCCGTTCCACCTTGATTGCCCCCCTCCTTTTGTCCACGTTAACTTTGGCCATCGTGGCCAAGTATGTCCCCAGGTAATCTGTGCAGGCTATCCCATATCCCATCCCGCTGGGTGCTTTTGAAAATGGGTGTCCAAACTTCTCGGCTGCCGCTAGAAGAACTCTCTGCATCCTTTTATCCGTTAGGTTTTTCATTCGGAATTCCAGGGGATCCAACCCTGATGCCTCAGCCATGATGTCGATGTGGGATTCGATGGCAAACACATTAGTGTTGCTGCCCGGACCCCGCCAGGCGCCCACACCGAAGGGATGAGCACTGCCAGCGCTATCTCTACCTCCCCGTCCTCCATAAGAAAGAACGCGATGGTGAGGGATGTTGTAGAAAGGCTGAGAGCTTCTGTTGCCTGCAAAGTAATTGTGATAATCCCAGAAGACGATTCGGTTTGAGCTATCGAGACCGGATCGAATTTGTATGACAGCTGCCGGACGGAAAGTGTCATAGAAGAATTCCTCTTTCCTGCTCCAGGCAACCTGAACCGGTTTTCCGCTCAATTGAGCAAGCCGGGCTGCTTCGGCAACCTGGCGCCCACTATTTTTTCCACCGAAGCCGCACCCGACAAACGGAGCGATGACACGAACATTCTCGAGAGAAAATCCCAGGGCCTGGGCGGCATCCCCCTGGGCTCTAAAGGGAGCCTGAGTAGAGGCCCAGACAGTCGCTTTATCTCCCTCGATCTTTACCACAGCTGTATGGTTTTCTGAGGGGGCGTGTGCGACGTAATGATTGAAGTATGCTACGTCGAATGTCTCACTGGCTCGGCTTTTCCCCTCATCCAGGTTTCCTGCTTCTGTGACTGTTTGACCATTCGGGATGGAATCCTTCAGATGTTTAAAGATTGTCTCGTTGTCTACCTTAAATTCAGGAACTTCAAACTGGGCTTTTATGAGTCCCAGAGCCTTTTCTGCCACATCGCAGTGTTTGTGAAGAACAGCGACCATCTCTTCATCCCGGATGATCTGAATATCCTTGATTTTCTGGGCAGCAGAAGTGTCCACACTCTTGAGCTTTGCTCCATGAGCCGGAGGCCTTAATATCCTGGCATGAAGCATTCCAGGCAATCGGATGTCTCCTGCAAACTTGGCTTCTCCGGTGACTTTATCCCTGCTGTCCAGACGGTTTGTGGACTTTCCCGAAATTGTGTGTTTTGAATAATGTTTAATGGGAGGTTTTTTCTCAAGATGTCTTTCAATCTTTTTCCCTTTTGCAAGCTGGGCATAGGAGACCTTTTTTCCAGCGTTGTTTTTGACAAAAATTATGCCGTCCTTTGTCACCAGTTTTTCCTGAGGTATGCGGAGATACTCGGCAGCTAACTGAATGAGGACAGCCCTGGCCTCTGCGGCGGCTTGGCGCAGAGGGGGTCCAAAATACTTGGTGCTTCTAGAACCAAAGGTTCCAGAATCCCAGGGACAGAGCGCCGTATCTCCCATTATCATATCTACGGCGCTTAAAGGCACATCAAGCTCCTCTGCAAGCATCTGAGCAAACGAAGTCATAACACCCTGCCCCATTTCGATTTTAGCGCTAAAGCAGGTTACTCGCCCGTCTTCTCCTATCCGGAGGTATGCGTTGAAATCCTCTGGATATCCGCGGCGCCGTCTCCTCTTTTGAAGAGCAAAAGGATATCCCACCGAGAAAAGTATAAAAATTCCCCCTCCCGTAAGCTTGAGAAATTCCCTGCGGCTGAGCGTGACAGGCTCTATATCTTTTTCCGAATCGAACATTTTGTATTCATCATCTGTCATGATATACCTCCTTTCATCGTCTGGGCAGCGGTTTGGATGGCCTGGATAATGCGGTTATAGCTACCGCAGCGGCAGAGGTATATCTCCATGGTTTCAACAATTTCCCTGTAGGATGGTTGAGGATTGTTCAACAACAAGCTGTATGCACCCATGATCATCCCCGGAGTACAAAATCCACACTGAAGTGCATTGTGCTGAATAAACGATGTCTGTAGAGGGTGAAGATTCCCGTTTTTCTGAAGCCCCTCAATTGTTATTATCTCTTTTCCATTTAAATCTTGGATAGGATATTGGCAAGACAATACGGCTTCGTTATTGACTAGTACGGTGCATGCCCCGCAGAAGCCTTCTCCACAACTGCATTTTGTCCCAGTGTGTTCAAGGTCAGAGCGCAAAATCCATAAAAGCATGCGGTCTGGAGATGAAGTCAAGCGCACATCCTTTCCGTTGAGTTTGAAACTAAATGTTTTCTCCATCATTGCTCCACTAATTCAGGTTATTTAGGCTAATAGTATTTTTAACAAAGATTAACAAAAGTAAATTTCACTGTCAAAAAATATTGCTGTGAGCAAGCATTTTTTTTCAGTGACTATAGATATTTCCTTTTAAAGAGAAGATGGGTGGTACGGGGTGCTCCTGCGCAACGCCCGCAACGGAGGGGGTTCCCCACGGATAGAAAGGTGTCCTTGGAGGGGAAAGTGCTTCACCTTCCCCCTTACAACGGTCGCTTTGCCCCCTGCCTCCCCTTCTCGGACATACGTCCTGCGACCAATGGGGCATACCCCCTTGGAACCTCCACGGATTTGCATGGAAACAAATCCTTGAGTGAGGACGGACGGAGGACACTCCGTGACAGGACCCATCCATAAAAAAGATGCTTCCTTACTGTGGTAAAAACCGTCTGTTGTCTTAGCGGTATGGGTGCGTTTTCCTTGCTTATTTATACCGGATCCACTTGACCGCTTCTTTGAGGGATGGTTTCTTTCCGTACATTAAAATACCCACTCGGTAGATTTTAGAAACAATAAAAATCAAAATTGCTGTCGAGACTACCATTGTTAAGATTGAAAGATAAGCACCAGAAGGAAGAATCGGATCACTAACAGCAATGCGGGCAAACATGACCATTGGTGTGAAAGGCGGGAATAGCGAGACCCAGAATGCTCGGGTGGTGTCGGGATTTTGTGCTACGGTAAACATAATGAAATACCCCATAATAAAGAAAAATATCAGCGGCATCTGGTATTGTTGGCCTTCATCTTCTGTGTTCACCATCGCTCCCAATGCTGCATATAAACCGGAATAAAAGACGAATCCAAGCAGGAAAAAAAGGATCATGAACCCAAATACGGGTGCAGTAAAATGGAGCTGGCGGATAATTCTGAGAAATTCAGGCGAGCTCAGACCAAAGCGGCGAAACAGTGGCTCAGCAAAAGTAACCGCTGCCAGCATAAATCCACCGAATATCACCAGCTGAGTGAGACCCAATCCGCAAACCCCAACGATTTTCCCAAACATGAGTTCCAGGGGTTTTATAGCAGAGACAATACTCTCTGTGATCCGCTGAGATTTTTCTTCTATGACACTCCGCATCAGGATCTGACCGTATATCATCATCATGAGAAACATGACATATGTGAGGATATATGTCAGGATATAGCTGGAAATACCACTTTTTTTGATTTCTCCCTTCTCGGTGACCTGGTGGCTAATTAGACGCACCCTTCCTTGGTCCATTTCCTTGCGGATTTCATCGGCTGGAAGTCCTTTGCTCTCCAACCGGTAGTTGGTAACGATCCATGATAAGGTATCTTCAAATGACCCCTGCTCTTCAAAATCGCTGACGTTCTTGGCAGAATACCTTACTTTTCGAGATTCGACAACGTCTTTCGGAATTATCAAGTATCCGTAAATTTCTTTCTGCATCACCTTGGATTGAAAAGTTACCAGAGAGGCTTCCAGGCTATCGGAGGGCACTTTTTTCAAGGTGAATCGATACTTTGGCTCTCCGCTCTTTAATTGGCCTGATTGAATCCTGGCGAATTCGTCAAAAATCATTCCTGTCTGGTCGACGATATAATATGTCCGGGTGGAAGGCTTGAAAAGCGTCCTAACAATGAAAATGCCAGAAAAAATAAGCACTAATATAACAGGAAATAAAATCGTCCCGATAATGAAACCCTTAGTCTTCGCCCTAGTAACATATTCTCTTTCAATAATGGCAAATACTTTTTTGCTCATGATTCAGCTCCTCAAGGATTAGTGGCTCTGATCGATTCAATAAATATTTCATTCAATGAGGGTTCTTTGATTTCAAATCTCCGTATGGTTGCGGATTGCATGGCGTTTTTTAGAATTGTCTGTGCATCTCCGCTTGAGGTTATTTGGATTTCTGCGGCGTTTCCGTAATTATCATATTTTTTAATCTGATCCGATTTCAAGAACGCGTCGCTTCCGTCATATTCTATGTAAATATTCTGTCTTCCGAATCCTTTCTTAATATTACTTAATCTGCCGTAGAGGACTTTCTTTCCTTGATTGATCAGGAATATCTCTTCACACAGTTTTTCTGCACTCTCCATGACATGGGTCGAGAAAATAATGGTAGTGCCCTGTGCTTTCAGCTCCAGAAGAATATCTTTGATTAGATTTTGATTGATAGGGTCCAGGCCGCCAAAGGGTTCGTCCAGGATCAAGAGTTTGGGTTTGTGAAGAATTGTCCCGATAAACTGGATTTTCTGCTGCATGCCTTTGGAAAGCTCTTCGATTTTCTTCTTTTTCCAATCCGATAATTCCATCCGGTTTACCCAAATATCGATTTCTTTTTTAGCTTCGTGTTTTGGCATGGATTTGAGCTTGGTCTGGAAAAGAAGAAGTTTGTTGACTTTCATCTTCCGGTACAATCCTCTCTCTTCTGGGAGATAACCGATGGCGTTAGTGGCAGTCCTTGTGTTTGAATTGCCTAAAACAGCAATTTGGCCCGAATCCGGGATGATGACGTTCATTATCATCCGAAGTGTAGTGGTCTTGCCTGCACCATTGGGTCCTAGGAGGCCAAACACAACCCCTTCGTCGATGGAAAATGAGATATCATCCACAGCTTTAAAACGTCCGAAGCTTTTGTTGATGTTTTCCACTTCAAGAACTTTCATGCTCACCTCTTTTTATTCTGCGAGAATAGCGCTTTTTTTCAAAACCACAGTCTTGGCTGATATGTTTGGCTTTTTCCATCTTTTCCAGAAGCCTTTCTGCTTTAATATACCCGACAGTACGCAATTCTCTGATTTCTTTTCCATCAGGCTTCAGAAAAACATAGGTTGGGACGCCCTTTATCTGGAACTTTTTTTCAAGCTTTTTTGCCAACGGATTTCTTGAACCTGTTAAATCCAGCTTCAGCATCACAAAGTCTCGGGATTTTTTCACTACTTGTGAATTGACAAACGTTGTTTTGTCCATTTCTTTACACGGGATGCACCAGTCTGCATGGAAATCTAGGAATATCGGTTTAGCTTGAGCAGCGGCCTCCTGTAATTTTCTTTCAGAATAAACCGACCAATTAATCCTGTTCAACTGTGCGATAGAACCAGCCTCCATAATAGCTGATTCTAGATTCTCATCCACATAGGATTGAATCCCGGTCGTGCCGAAGAGAAGGGCTGATGCGAAGAAAAGAATCCCGATGAAATTCCTTACAAACAGAAATGCTTTGGCTTCTAGTTTCGTCGGTTCAATCCAGGCCATGTAAATACCACCGATAAGAAGAATTAAAGCTAAAGCCATGTGATAGACAAGCGTATTGGGGAAGAGCGGACCCAAAAAGTAAACCGCCATTGCGAGAAGAATGAAGCCGAAAATCGTACGAACCCAGACCATCCATGCACCGGATCGGGGGAGCTTATTGATACTCCCTGAAAATATGGCCAAAAACAGGAAAGGAAGGCCTAATCCCAGAGCCAGCACAAAGAACATAAGAAAGCCCAAAAGAACATTTCCCTTTTCACCGACATAAGTGAGCAACCCCAGGACAAAGGGACCAATGCAGGGAGCGGCTACAATACCGACTGTCAGGCCCATGAACAGCGTGCCAAAGTATCCTTGTTTAGATCCGCCGGCCATATTCATTAAAAAAGAAGGAAACCGGAATTCATACAGGTCAAACATACTCAGGGCCAAAGCTATAAGGACTACGGCAACGCCGATAAGAACGAACGGATTCTGCATGGCAGCGCCGAAGAGACTTCCTGTTAGAGCAGCAAGCACTCCCAGGCTTGAATAGGTGACAGCCATTCCCAAAACATACATAATAGCATGGGCAACGACTCCGCCTTTTCTTCCGTGGGCCTGACCACCGAAATAACCGATTGTGATAGGAATAATGGGATACACACAGGGCGTCAGATCCAGTGCTAGTCCTCCTAAAAAGATCAAGATAAATGTTAAAAACAGACCTTTTTCACCCACAGTTTGTGCGAACTCTCCTTCCTGGGGGATTTCGCTGGCAGCGGGTTTCGGCTCTTTTTTCTCAACAGAAGATGCAGCGTGCACATCACCGGTAACAGGAAATTTCTGGCTGAAATCTAGCTCAGCCGGTGGCAGACAGGATTTATCATCACAAGCTTGATAAGTAATTGTTCCGGATATGATAACTTCTCCTTCCTGGAAGGAGGCTGGTATTGTGATAACTGCAGTCACTCTAATAGTTCCTTCAAAAACAGGCATGGGATTTTCCGAGAATTCGAATCTCTTGAATTCTTCCTCAGGGAACTCCAATGATGAATATTCTAGCCCTTTCTCGGCATTAAAGCTGATGCTTGTGGGGATAACAAAATCATCTGTTGGTTGGGGAGAATTAATATGGTAAGGTTCTTTGATTGTGATTTCTAGTGAAATCGGATTTTCCTCTCCGCGTCTCAATTCTGCTTGAAATCCGATAACTTTAACCGAAATTATATCATCCTTATTTTCAGCAAAGCAGTTTGAAAGACTGACAAAAACAAGCAACAAGCAAAGGGCAAGTTTCTTCATGCGGGCTCCTCTTTGTTCATTCTCATAAATCTTACGCATAGAAAGCTATTATAACAATTAAGGCTCAGACAAACAAAGTAACACTTTTCGTTGTTTAATATCGTTTAAAATGATAAATTTGATTATTCTTATAATTCATCAGACACAATGTCAGCGGGACAAAGATACAAAAATTGAATGATGTGTTTATATCAATTATAGGTTAGATAAGCTACTTTGGAAGGAAAAACGTGGGGACGGTTCTCTTTCTTAATAAAATAGAATCGCCCCCAATTTTTTTATCCGAGTGAAAGTTGGTGATGGGCGAGGATTAGCATGCCCTGAATGGTAACATTATAGGGGCAAGCAGTCTCGCAGGTGCCCGCGCAATTCCAGCATTGGTCAGCTTTTGCTCCGGGGATTGCTAAGTATTTTTCCATAGCCTCCTTTTCCCGTCCCTGTGCCATAAAATAGTGGTTGCAGCGCATGATAGTGTTGACCGGGACAGAATGAGGGCACTGCGGTTCACAGATGCCACAGGCATTGCGGAAGTATAACTCACCGCAGCCTTCCTTTCTGTAGTTGTGATTGTGAATTAATAAAATATCTTTATTCCTGAATAAAGATAAGCTAGCATAGGAGAGATATGCGCAGAAAAAATTTCCTATTTTTAAAATCGATTCTTACTTTTCTTATTATGATCTTTTGTATCTTTAAATTCAATCAGGCTTTAATGGTCAAATTATCCCTAAAAGATTTAACAATCGGTTCTGATGCAATAATCGTAGGAGAAGTCATAAAGATTCAATCTCAGTGGAGCTTAGATAAGAGTATCATATTGTCTATAGCGACCTTGCAGATTCATGAAATATTTAAAGGAAATGTGAATAACAATCAAATCTTCATACAGTATGCTGGAGGAGAAGTAGGGGATATTGGTCTCAAAGTGACAGACATGCCCTCTTTTCAGGAGAAGGAGAAGGTTTTAGTTTTTCTAAAGTCCATAAAGGACTTAACAAACATAAAACATTCTCCGGTTGTCTGTCTAGGCATCTTTCCGGCCTATAGCACATTCGGAGCAGCCCAGGGCAAGTATTCCATAGATAAAGATGGAATGGCTCAAAAGAGCGGGTATGACTTAATTTCCAAGCATGATGATCGAGATGTGTTTCTACCTTTAACAGATTTAAAATCAAGGATTAAGAGTATCATTCGGCTGAATATGGAAAAGAGAGAAAGAGCGCGTGAAAAAAACAAGCATTAAATTCTGGCTGTGTTTAACAATTTTACTTGGATTTGCTGCTCTTTCTATAGCCTATGTGCTTTTAGATTACAAATGGCCAGTGGGAACTGATGTAATCTATCACATAAATGCGAATACAGCCCAAGTCGCTGATGAGGAGGATGCGGTAAAAAATGCTGCTGATACCTGGAGTCAAATTTATCCCGCTGGGTTGAGGCTTACCTATGGGGGGGCCACATCTGTGGCCACCAAAATCTACAATGGATTGAATAATATCTGCTGGGAGAATGAGGGAGGAAGCGGTGTCTTGGCCACGGCTTGGATTTGGTATAGCGGCAGTACCATTCTTGAGACGGATATGGTGTTCAATGATTTTTATAACTGGTCAACATCAGGCATTCCATATGACATCGAGACCGTTGCCCTTCATGAATTTGGCCATTGGGTAGGGCTTGACCATAGTTCCTCAGGCATCATGCAGCCCTCTTATAGTGGAATTCAACGAAGCATCGACAGCGATGCTGAAGCTGGATTTAATGCTCTGTATGGAGGAGGGGGCGGAAATCCTTCCATTGAATTGGACAGGGGCACTCTTTCTTTCTCGGGTGATCAGGAAAAGACATTCAATGTAAGGAATTCAGGGGCGGGGACATTAGACTATCAAATCAGTGATGACAGGGAGTGGATGAGTGTTTCGCCCGAGGGTGGAAATTCGACCGGGGAGTGGGATGTTATAACCGTTACAGTTGATACTTCTGGCCTGAGTGATGCCAGTTATTCGGGGACAGTCAGTATTGCTTCTAATAATGCAATTAATAGCCCCCAGAGTTTGGCTGTTGATCTAACGATTTCGCAGCGCCCCACAGCTTCTATAGAGCTGGATAGGAACTCTCTTTCCTTCACGGGTAATCAGGAAAAGACATTCAACGTAAGGAATTCAGGAGCATGGACATTAGATTATCAAATCAGTGATGACAGGGAGTGGATGAGCGTTTCGCCAGAAAGCGGAAGTTCGACTGGGGAGTGGGATGAGATAACAGTTACAGTTAATGCATCCGGCCTGAGCGTGGGGGAATATTCGGGGTTGGTCAGCGTAAGTTCAAATAATGCAGATAACAGTCCTCGAACTTTAACTGTTCATCTTACGATTGAGGATGAGCCGCCATCCGTTTCCATCACCTCTCCTCAAAATGGAGCTTTGGTTTCAAGGATAGTTACAGTGAGTGCCAATGCATCTGACGATGTGGGAATAAAGAAAGTGGAGTTTTATATAGACAATGGGCTGAAGGCAACCGATACGAGTTCGCCCTACGAATGGAGCTGGGATACAACCTTATATTCCAGCGGAGCTCATACCGTAAAAGCGAAAGCTTATGATACTATAGACCAGACTGCTGAGGATTCGATAGAAGTGATTGTGGACCAACCGCCAGAGGTCTCAATAACAACGCCATCGTCTGGGTCTTATGTTTCAGGAGAAGTGACCGTGCAAGCATCTGCGTCTGACGATGTGAGAATAAAGAAAGTGGAGTTTTACTTAGATAATGGGCTGAAGGCAACCGATACGAGTTCGCCCTATGAATGGAGCTGGGATACAACCTTAAATTCCAGCGGAGCTCATACCATAAAAGCGAAAGCCTATGATTCGATAGATCAAACTGCGGAGGATTCGATTAGTCTGACAGTGGACCAACCGCCAGAGGTCTCGATAACCATGCCATCGTCTGGGTCTTATGTTTCAGGAGAAGTGACTGTGCAAGCATCTGCATCTGATGATGTGGGAATAAAGAAAGTGGAGTTTTATATAAATGGAGCATTAGAAAATACAGATACCGAATCACCCTATAACTTCAACTGGAATACAAATTCTGTTTTCAATGGCTTTTACTCAATAAAAGTAATTGTCTATGACACAAGAAATCAGACTGATAATAATATGATTGATGTTATCCGCATTCCTCATGCCCCTTCGAATTTTTCCGGAAAAAAACATAATAATAGTTCGACTCTTCTGGAGCAATACATAAATGAATTAACCTGGCAGGCAGATGAGATGAATAGAGATATTGGGAAGTTCCGAATCTATCAGAAAGATGGAGAAGAGCAGGTTCTCTTAGTGGAGCTGGATGCTAGCACTTTTGAATACAGGCATATGAATGTGGATAAAGATAAAAAATATACTTATGTCATAAAGGCTGTTGATAGTGATAATAGAGAAGGAGAATCTGCTTATTTAGAAATTCAATAACGTCTATAAAATTATGAAATATAAGCGCACAAAAAAGAGCATTATTGAAGTGGTTTTTTTCATCGCTCTATTCTCCTTTTCTGTCCCCGCATCACTGTGCAAGGAGAGAACTCTTTCGGTCAAATTGGGAGTTTCTTATTTCCAACCCTCTGAAAAGGCAACAAAAGATATTTATGGCGGCAAAGCCGTGATAAGAGGAGAGGTTAACTTAAAAGTTTGGAAATTTATAGATCTATGGCTGGCTGGAAGTCATTATACCAAGAGAGGGAATCTTCCTTTCACTAAAGAAGCAACTAGATTGATATTGACTCCAGTTGGAGGAGGAGTAAAGATAGTTTTCAAAAATGGGATAATCAATCCCTATGTAGGCATTGGTCCTGTCATGTATTTCTACAGAGAGAGAAATCCAATAGGACTGGCCAAAGGGACAAAAGTAGGAATTATCGGACAGGCAGGATGCTATCTGAAAGTAATAGGAGGACTACTCTTCGACATTTGCATAGATTATAGTTACTGTGTTGTGAAGCCTCAGAGAATCAAATCAAATATTGGAGGAATAAAAGCGGGAATAGGCTTGGGCTTTGAGTTTTAAGTTGATATTCTCCTATTCATTTTTCTTCCCACGTACTTTTCATTTTATCGGATTGTAACGCTTCAATCTATTCAATAGCGTTCGAAATCCAAAAATTAGGTAACCTGGATTATTCATAAAAAATGCCGATGAATAATTCAGGGTAATTAAATTTCAATTTCATCTGAGTATCCTCGACTAATAGAATGCAAACCTTTATGGAGGATATTTTGATGGGTTGTGTAAACGGAAAAGGAAGAAATGATTACAGGATGGAGTTACCAAAAGTATTGATAGCTGAGGATGATGGAATTATCGCTCGGGATATTCAGTACACCCTGGAGAGTATGGGATATCATGTTTCTGCTGTAGTCGCATCTGGTGAGGAATCTATAAAAAAAGCGTTGTATTTTCAGCCAGATGTGGTTTTGATGGACATTAGACTCAACGGGAATATTGATGGTTTGAGTGCTGCTCGAGAGATTTACAATCGTTTCCAAATTCCGGTGATATATATTTCAGCTTGCGGCGATGAGAAGACACTGATAGAAGCAAAAAAAATAGATTGTTTTCAATTTATCGGCAAACCTTATGCGGAGAGAGAATTACAAGAAGCGATCGAACAAAGCCTCAACAATACGCCTGCTCATTAAAGTCTTACTCCGTTCTTTGGGCCCCAAAGGGACACCCTTTCTTTTCAGGCTTCTTATTGAATTTAGGAGAGAAAGAGTGTCCCTTTCAGGCCTGCCCTCAACTTGATTGGGGAAACGCCCCCTCCCATTGACTTACTATTTTCTCTTGGTATAAGTTATTAAAGCAAAAAAACGAAAATTTTAGATCGAGAAATGGTCTTAAAAGGCTTTTCTACCTGAAATAATGGGAAAGAAAAAAACACAAAACCAACCTATATCTGGAGTGAATTATCTGGACTTTGGTGATTTGTCTCGATTCGATGCTGTCAAGATTCAAAACCGCAAACCCTCATCTGAAGAGATATACAATCCAGATGATGGCATTATGATTCATCTCACTGTAACAGGACGTTGTTATGCCCGTTGTGAAGGCTGTGTAAATAGTGCTGTTACACTGGGTAGAGATGACCCGCGAAATACAGTTATAACCTCTCAAGAGACAGAACCTGGACGGGACACAGTCATTATAAGAGAATTGGCCAATCGGCACCCAGGACAAAAAATCACTGTATGTCTCTATGGTGGAGAGCCTTTTCTCGCCATGGATAAGATGGAGAAGATATGGAGGATTCTGAAGGGATCTGATGATGCAGATAGATTCAGATTCATGGTTTACACAAATGGAGAGCTTTTAATTGATGCCTTTAATCTCTATCCCGAGTTTATGCGAGATATGTGGCTGTATTCTATCTCCATAGATGGAGATGAAGAGCAACATAATCGGGTGAGAGAGGGTACCCGGTTGAGCAAAATAAAAAGAAATTTGAGAGAGTTAACAGGACATTATAAGGGCCATGTTTTGCACTGGTCTACTCTTCGAGAAGAACAGTCTTTATTCAACTGTTTTGAAGAATTCCTAAGATTATATGAAGAGGGATTGGTTAACCATTTTTTCTGGCATTGGGCTGAGAAGAAAGAGCCTTTTGAGAGTTTTGAATCTTATGTTTTGAGATACGGCCAAGAGCTTGAGAAAGTAATGAATATTTACGTCGAGAAGATACTCGACGGAGAACTGCTTCCCATCGCTCATGTGAATGAGCTCATCCTTTTTATCATTACCGCCAGAGAGCGCGGCCATACGGCTTGTGGGGTGGAATTGGCCAAAAACTATGATATTGTCTCAGGGGAAATCCATTCCTGTGCTGACCTTCCTTCCTCTCACTCCATAGGAGATTTGAACAAGAACGGAAAACTCATCCTTAAAGAGTATGATTTGGACGCACTGGTAAAGTATAAAGACTGGCTCGGCTGCTATCAGTGTGGAGTCCATCCCTATTGCGGAGGGAGATGTCCGGTTCAGGTCCTCGCCGGTTCTAAAGAATGCACCTATCAATACTGCCAACTCATGAGATTACATGTGGGGATTATCAAGGAGAGAGTCTCAGATATCATGGACAGTCTTAAGAGATACGGAATAACTCTCCAGGCACTTTATGACAGATCCGCTTTTCTGACCAAGTACACGGATGTAGTCCCCTAAGCATTGGGGTCAGGCTTTCATAAGTTTCATAACTTAAACGGGGAATCATATTTTTATAACTCCTATGATGATATATAGAATATATGAGCATAGGATAACTAATGACTT
>CAZSPM010000011.1:0-14930 GCA_964608785.1 uncultured Eubacteriales bacterium | reverse complement strand
CCGCTCAGCCTTCAAACGGTTTTTTCTCCCACTGGCCTTCGCTAATAATAAATGGCTCCAATGGGGAAAATTCGCGTGCTGACGAGTCAGCAAGCTTGATAGAAAAACTTTTTCAAGGAAAAAGAGAGGTTGAAAGGTGAAAATGCCTATATTTCGTTTACAATCCCAAATTCCTCTGCTAAAATCGAAGCATGAATAAAGTCGCTATTCTCGATTTTGGATCTCAGTATACACAGCTAATTGCTAGAAAAATAAGGGAGCTAGGGGTTTTTTCCGAAATTTTTCCTTTTGACCTCCCCCCTTTCAAAATAAAAAAAGAAAATCCCGATGCCTTGGTTATATCTGGAGGCCCTCAGAGTGTCTACCAAGAGGGCGCCCCTCTTCCCTCCGGGGATATTTTCAAGATAGGAATCCCTGTCTTAGGCATTTGCTATGGACTGCAGCTCATGGCTCACCTTTTAGGAGGGAAGGTTGTCCCTACGAAGAAAAGGGAGTATGGCTTCGCCTCCATACGGATTCTCGATAGAAGTGGATTGCTCTCGAGGGTCCAAGATAGGGGGCAGGTTTGGATGAGCCATGGGGATAGAGTGGAGGAAGCTCCGCCTGGTTTTATTGTATCAGGGGAGACAGCTAACTGCCACGCAGCAGTTATCGAACAGCGTGAGAAAAAATTGTTTGGCGTTCAATTCCATCCAGAGGTCATGCACACGAAGCAAGGAAAGAAAATTTTATCAAATTTTCTATTCTCTCTTTCAGGACTGAAGGCCGAGTGGAGTATGGGGTCCTTCATCGAGAGAAAAATGGAGGAGATTCGTCGTCTGGCAGGAGAGAAGAAAGTGATCTGCGGCCTCAGCGGAGGCGTGGATTCCCTTGTCACATCACTGATTGTCCAGAGAGCTATAGAAGACAGGCTTTTCTGCGTATTTGTTGATAATGGTCTATTGAGGAAAGGGCAATACCAGGGGTTAATGAGAAAATTCAAGAGCCAGTTCGGTCTCAATGTCATTGGCATTGATGCTTCACGTGTGTTTTTAGAACGCCTTAAAAGAGTTACCTCCCCGGAGAGAAAAAGAAAGATCATCGGGGAGGTGTTTATCCGCATTTTTGAGAAGGAGGCAGAGAGACTAGGAAATGTTTCATTCCTGGCCCAAGGGACAATTTATCCAGATGTGATCGAGAGCAATCCTGTGAAAGGCCCTTCTTCCAGGATTAAGTCGCACCACAATGTTGGAGGCTTGCCTCCCCGTTTGAAATTTAAGCTTATAGAGCCCCTCAAGGAGCTTTTTAAAGACGAAGTAAGGGCTATAGCCAAAGAGTTAGGTGTAGACAGGGAATTCATTGTTCAACATCCATTTCCAGGGCCTGGGCTTGCAGTGAGGATTGTTGGGGAAGTCACGCCAGAGAGGATCAAGGTCATAAGAGAAGCCGACGAGATTATTCTAGAGGAAGTTGAGAAGGCAGGGGTTTATAAGGAACTCTGGCAGGCATTTGCGGTGTTACTCCCTGTGAAATCAGTTGGAGTCATGGGAGATAAGAGGACATATCATGGGGTCGTTGTTGTGCGCCTTGTTCAGAGTGTGGATGGGATGACCGCTGATTGGTTCCCTGCTGATCATAAGCTCCTATCTAGAATCTCGAGCAGGATTGTCAATGAAGTTGATGGAGTTAATCGGGTGGCTTATGATATTACCTCGAAACCTCCAGGAACAATTGAGTGGGAGTAAATTATGGAACCTTCTTTTATTCATCTGCATAACCATTCAGAATACAGCATTCTAGATGGGGCCTTGAGAATCCCATCTCTAGTGGAAGCCGCTTATAAGAATAACATGCCAGCCGCTGCACTTACTGACCATGGAAATATTTTTGGCGCGGTGAGCTTTTTCAAACAGGCCAAGGAAAGAAAAATAAAGCCGATCTTGGGGTGTGAGACCTACGTGGCTCCAAAAAGCCGTTTTGACAAAGTGCCAAGCCAGAAAGGCCCTGGCCATTCTCATTTTGTTTTGTTGGTTAAAGATGAAAAGGGTTATAGAAACCTATGTCAACTTATCACCAAGAGCTATTTAGAAGGGTTTTATTACAGGCCTCGGATTGATAAGGAACTTTTGTCCGAACACAGCGAGGGATTAATCGGGCTTACCGGATGTCTTCAGGGAGAAATTGGCCAATATTTACACATGGGGATGGAGGAGAGAGCAGAAGAGGTCGCCCTGGAGTTAGCGTCCTTTTTTTCGAAGGGAGATTTTTATATCGAAATCCAGGACCACGGCTTGGACCGACAAAAAAAACTTAATCCCTTGCTCATAAAGCTTTCTCAAAAGCTCAATCTGCCTTTAGTCGCCACCAATGATGTTCACTATCTTTATAAAGATGATGCGGAAAGCCATGATATTCTACTCTGCATTCAGACCAACAAGAGAGTTGCAGACCAGGAAAGAATTCGCTTCGATACAAACGAGTTCTATTTTAAGTCGAGCGCCGAAATGGTGGCCCTCTTTAAAGATGTCCCTGATGCTATTCACAACACAGCCAAAATAGCCTCCCAGTGCAACTTTGATTTTCCCTCTTCAGGGTATTTCTTGCCGAATTTCCAGGCTCCGGAAGAAGTGACGTTAAGTGAATATTTTAACCGCGTTGCCATGGAGGGCTTCTCGAAGCAGATTGATTTTCTTGCCAAAGGAAAGCGTAAGGATGAAATTCAGAATCAACAGGAGGAGTATGAGAAGAGACTGGAAAAAGAGATAAGCCTCGTTAAAGAGATGGGCTTTGAGGGTTATTTTTTAATTGTCTGGGATCTCATTCAGATGGCCAAGGCCAACAATATCCCTGTCGGACCGGGGAGAGGCTCTGCAGCTGGAAGCTTGCTGGCCTATAGTTTGGGTATAACAGATATTGATCCTTTGGAATATGATTTGTTATTTGAGAGGTTTTTAAACCCTGAACGAATAAGCCTTCCTGATATCGACATTGATTTCTGTGGAAGGCGAAGAGATGAAGTACTCAGTTATGTCACCAACAAATATGGGCGAGAAAATGTCTGCCAGATCATCACTTTTGGCACTATGGCCGCACGCCAAGTGGTCAGGGATGTGGGACGGGCTCTGGAGGTTCCTCTTCCTGAAGTGGATAAGATAGCCAAGATGATTCCTCCCTTCGGCCAGGACGCCACAATAGAAGGCGCATTAAAGAATGTTCCTCAATTGAGAGAATTGAGCGAGAAAGATTCCAAGATTGCACATCTCCTATCTGCATCTCAGAAATTAGAAGGACAGATTCGTCATCCCTCCATACATGCCGCAGGTATTGTTATTGCCCCTCGACCATTGGTAGAGTTTATGCCGCTTTACCAGTCAGTAAAAGGAGAGACTACAACACAATTTCCGATGCAGGATATTGAAGCCATTGGATTGCTCAAGATGGATCTGCTTGGCCTGCGCAACTTGACTGTCATCCAAGATACAATCGAGCTTGTGGATAAGGATGAAAATCAAGAGATAGACCTGAAAAATATTCCCTTGGATGACAAGAAAACTTTTGAGGTCTTTCAATCAGGGAATACAGATGGAGTCTTTCAGTTTGAGAGCCCTGGAATGAAGGATTTGCTTCGCAATTTCAAACCGGAAAGCTTCCGCGACCTGATCGCCTTGAATGCTCTATACCGTCCTGGCCCATTGAAAAGCGGAATGACAGATGAATTCATAAAGCGCAAAAAACACCCCGACCGTATCAGTTACGAATATCCCGAGCTCGAGCCTATTTTGAAGGAGACTCAAGGCATAATAGTCTATCAGGAGCAAGTCATGCAGATCGCCACAGAGCTGGCTGAATTCTCTATGGCTGAAGCTGATATCTTGCGAAAGGCGATGGGAAAGAAGGTTACCGGAATAATGAGAGCCCAGAAACAGAGGTTTATCCAGGGGGCGAAGAAGAAAGGTTTAAACCAGGCCAAAGCCAGCAAGATCTTCGAGCAGATAAAATATTTCGCGGGATATGGTTTTAATAAATCGCATAGCACAGCGTATGCCTATTTAGCTTATCGGACCGCTTATCTCAAGGCTCATTATCCTTTATATTTTTTAGCGGCACTTCTTACTTCCGAAGCAGAGAGAGGAGCGACTTCCCAAGTCGTCAAGTATATCAACGAGTGTGAAGAGATGGGGATTGAAATACTTCCTCCTGACATTAATGAGAGCGATTTCAATTTCACTGTTGCGGACGGAAATATTCGCTTTGGTCTCTCAGCCATAAAGAATGTAGGCGAGCAAGCCGTTCGAATCCTACTTCGGGCAAGGGAAATGAGAGGAAAGTTTACCTCGCCCTTTGATATCTCCAGGGAGGCTGATTCTAAGGTCGTCAATAGAAAGGTCCTTGAAAGTTTAATAAAAGCGGGAGCTTTTGATTCTTTAGGCTGGCGAAGATCTCAACTGTTTCATCTTGTGGACAAAATGATTGATTATGCGCATGAAATCCAGAAAGTTAAATCCTCTAAACAGAACCTCCTCTTTGGCAAGAGTCAGTTCGAATCCCCGACAATACCTGCCGAGATGAAAGAGATGCGGGAATGGGATGAGAGTCTCTTTCTCTCTTATGAAAAAGATGCTTTAGGATTCTATATCACTGGCCATCCTCTGGCTCAATTCGGGAAACGATTGAAAAGACTTATCTCTCATTCAATAAGCCAGTTGGATGAGGAAAGAGATTTTAACAGCGAAATAAGAGCAGCAGGAATCATATCCTCTCTCAAGCCCCTGAAAACCAAAAAAGACGAGAGAATGGCAACATTCATCCTAGAAGATCTGAGTGGCAGAATTGAAGTCGTTGCCTTCCCAGATATTTATAATAAGGCTTTTGAATACCTGAGAGAAGATCAACTTGTCTGGGTCAAGGGAAAGTTTATAGGAGAAGGAGAAAGCAAGAGGATTCACCTCCTCCAAGTGATGCCTTTAGCCGAGGCTTTTCAAAAACAGGCCAAAAGAGTTATCCTGAGAATTTTCTTGCCTGGAATTGAAGTTTCTGTTTTTGAGGAGCTGAAGAATATATTGGAAAGACATGGAGGAGATTGTCCCATTTTGTTTGAACTCGAAACTCCTCACTCATACCGTCTTTTAGTTCAATCCATAGAAATCAGGTGTGTTGCTCCTTCAGAGGAACTTACAAAAAACATCGAAAACTTATTAGGCGAAGATTCTGTCTTTATTGAATACTAATGGGGTCAGGCTTTCATAACTTTTATAGTTTGAATTTCGATGGTATAACAAGGCAAGAAGTTAGGAATTTAGACGGAATGAAGAGAGATGATCAGATATGAAAGTTATGAAGGCCTGATCCCAATGGCACCTGATGAAAATATTTTGAGGCTTCCAAATGGCGTATAGACTAATTGTTGCTCACGATAGTCCTTCGATCCAGAAGGCTATCCAGATGGCTTTTCCAGCTTCGGAATTTGAAATCTTCACTTTTACAGATGGATTGGAAGCCATGGGATCTGTCGGTCAAATAAAGCCTGATGCTGTCCTTCTTAACCTATCTCTTCCCCAGAAGAACGGCTATGAAGTGGCTCACTTCCTGAAGAGCCAGGAGGAATTCAATCAGGCTTCTCTGTTTCTCCTGAAAGGAGCCTTTGAAGTTCTTGATACAGAGAGGATCACTGGTCTTAGCTATGACGAAATTATTGAGGAGCCTTTTGACTCAGAAAGGTTAGCACGGATGGTTCTGGATACTATAGAGGGAAAGAGAGATCCTCAGACATTGCCCGAGGAACCCCTTCTTGATGAAATTCCTGTCGTTCAACAAAATATTGAGTCGGTAGATGAGAACTTTGAAAAAGAAATGCCTTCTGCCGATTCCCGACAAAAAATAGAAAAGCTTCCCCGCGCTTTTTCTGAAGAGCTCGGTACCGGAACTGAAGAAAGACTCAGGAACCTCGCGAGGCAGGAGGTCCTTGGTGTAGAGAAGGAATTAGAGAAGAGATTGAAGACGCAGGTGCTAGCCGATATAAAAGACTGGCTCGATCAGGAGCTGGAGAGGATTAAAAAGCGGCTGAAACACGAAGGGTAGAGTAATAGGTAAGGGACACCGATGAGCACATAATTCTGTTGGCCCACCAATTCCGCTATCCGTCCTTAATAAATCGAATCCTTACCGGTTAAATCATAATCCAGGTTCACATGGATCATTCATAAAAACAGGAAAATAAATAAAGGCAAGAAAAATAGAGAAAAACAGTTGTTAAATTGTTAAAATATACTGAGAAAAAATGTAAAGATATGGTGCTTTGAGCTTTAGGATGTAGGATGATGAAAAAACAAATTCTGGAAAAAGCTTATGATCCGAAGCCGGTTGAAGAGAAATGGTCTAAATTCTGGCTTGATGAAGGATTGTTTATACCTCAAGGCCCTTCTTCAGCGAAGACGTTTTCTATGGTACTGCCTCCGCCCAATGTTACAGGCTCTCTTCATATGGGCCATGCCCTCTGCTTCACTCTGCCCGATATTGTCACTCGCTGGCGCAGAATGCAAGGTTTTAACACGCTCTGGCTTCCCGGAACCGATCATGCCAGCATTGCTGTTCACAATGTGATTGAGCAGAGCCTGGCTGAAAAGGGATTGACTCGGGAGAAGGTTGGCCGGGAGGAATTCCTTCGAATAGCCTGGGATTGGAAAGAAAAGTATGGCGGTGTGATTATTCATCAGTTGAAAAAACTCGGAGCCTCTTTAGATTGGACAAGAGAAAGGTTTACGCTGGATGAACGTTATGCTTTGGCTGTAAGAGGTGTTTTTGTCGAGCTATATAAAGAGGATCTAATCTACAGAGACTATTATTTGGTCAATCGTTGCCCTCACTGTGGGACAGTGCTTTCAGATATTGAGATCGAGCATAAGGAGCGGCAGGCTAAGCTTTACTATATCAAGTATCCGCTTTTGGATTCTGAGGAGAGTATTGTCGTTGCCACCACGCGTCCTGAGACCATGCTGGGAGATACGGCTGTCGCCGTTCATCCTGATGACGATCGTTTCAATAAGTTCCTGGGGCAGAAGGTCCTTCTTCCACTCGTCAATCGAGTTATTCCTGTCATTGCGGATGAGAGAGTAGAGATGGAATTCGGAACAGGGGCTGTCAAGGTAACACCTGCCCATGATCCCGTGGATTTTGAACTGGGAAGACACCACAATCTTGAGCAGGTGATTGTGATTGATGGTTCAGGGAAGATGACAGAAGAGGCTGGAGAAGAATTCAAAGGCCTGGACAGATTTGACTGCCGAGAAAAGGTCATTGCAAAACTCAGAGAAGCAAGCCTTCTCGTGAAGACAGAAGATTACCAGCATGCCGTTGGACACTGCTACCGTTGCCAGACAGTCATAGAGCCTCATCTTTCCTGGCAATGGTTTGTTAAGATTGCTCCTTTGGCCAAAGAAGCCATAAAAGTTGTAGAGGAAGGAAAGATTCAGTTTATACCGCCAAACTGGGCCAAGACCTATTTTGAATGGATGTACAACATCCATGACTGGTGTATATCCCGACAGCTGTGGTGGGGACATAGGATTCCTGCTTGGTATTGCCAGGATTGTGATCAAGTGGTGGTCGCAATGGAGGCTCCTTCAAAGTGTGATGGATGTCAGAGCACCAATTTTGCTCAGGATGAAGATGTTCTCGATACCTGGTTCAGCTCTGCTCTCTGGCCTTTCGTCACCATGGGCTGGCCTGAGGAGACCGAGGATTTGAAGACATTCTACCCTACAGATCTTATGGCTACCGGTTTTGATATCATTTTTTTCTGGGTAGCGCGGATGATCATGATGGGGCTTTATTTCACTGGTGATATTCCTTTCCGCCATGTTTTTATAAATGGCTTGGTGAGGGACTTTAAAAGGCGAAAAATGAGTAAATCAGAAGGAAACATCGTGGATCCACTGGAAATGATCGATAGGTACGGAACAGATGCCTTGAGGTTTACCCTGGCTGCTTTGGCCATCCCAGGGATGGATATCTCCCTTTCAGAGGAAAGAATGGCGGGTTATCGAGCATTTGCGAACAAAATCTGGAATGCATCTCGTTTCGCTTTGATGAACTTGGAAGATGATATGCAAGAAATAAAAGAGGAGGAGCTGACTCTTGCTGATAGATGGATCAGGAGCAGGTTGGTTAAGGTTATACAGGAACAGGATGAGGCCTTAGAGCAGTATAAATTTTATGAAGCGGCGGATAGAATCTACCATTTTATTTGGCATGAATTCTGTGACTGGTATATTGAATTGGTCAAGCCCAGCCTTAGAGAGCGGAACAAGACATCAATGGCTGTTCTTTTGGATACATTAGACCAAATACTGAGGCTGTTACATCCTCTTATGCCTTTCATAACAGAAGAGATCTGGCAGCATCTGCCTACGGCTGGGAAATCTCTGGTTGTTGCATCCTTCCCTCGAGCAGAGGAAGATTTGAAGGATGAGCAGGCCGAGGCTGAAATGAATCTCCTCCAGGAGGCTATTGTGGAAGTTCGAACCATCAGGGCTGAGAATAGAATTCCTCCCAAGGAAAAGATTGACCTGTGGATGAAGGTGAGCAAAGGAAAAGAGAGAGATATGATTCAAAAGCATGAAATTTACATTCAAACCTTGGCTAATGTCCGCCAGGTTGATTTTAGGGACGATTTTCCTAAGAAAAAGAGATTTTTAAGAGGCATATCAGGCTCTTGGGAGATAGCAATTCCTTTAGGAGGAGTCTTTGGTTTAGAGCAGGAAAAGCAGAGGTTGGAGAGGGAAATGGCAAAGATAATTTCGGATATCAAAAAGATTGAAAGCAGGTTAGAGAACACGAATTTTCTCGAAAAAGCTCCCAAAGAGGTCATCCAAGAGGCAAAAACCCGGCTTAGGAGGCTTCAAAATAGGAAATTAAAGTTAGAGCAGAGCCTTGAGCATATTCTCTCCCTGATATAAGGATTAGAATACGCAGGTCCTCTTCGCTTGATTCTACGATGGAGATTGGGGCAAAAATCCGTTGGATTAAATCCTGTCCATCTACTAACGAATTAGCCAAAGAGTTGGCACACGGGGGTGCGGAGGAAGGGACGGTTGTGATCGCTGATGAACAAACAAGCGGGAGAGGGATGAAAGGACGAACTTGGTATTCGGCCGAAAAGAAAGGATTTTATATCTCTTGTATTCTCCGTCCCGACAAACCGAATATTTCTCTCCTGCCCCTCCTAGCAGGATTGGCTGTAAGGGAGGCTATTTTCGAAGAGTTCGGACTTCAAGTTAAGCTGAAGTGGCCTAACGATTTAGTTTGGGAGAAGAGAAAATTGGGTGGTATTCTCTGTGAGAGCGGATTTTTTGGTAGCAAAGCCCATTATTCAATCCTTGGAATAGGCTTGAATATTAGCCATGGGAGTGAGGATTTTCCTGAGGAAATCCGTGCTTCTGCCACCTCTCTCAAGCTCATAACACAGAGAGATATTGATGAGCAGGCGCTTCTCGGAAGACTTTGGGAGGCACTTAATCGCTGGTATGGTCTTTTTTACCATGGCCAAACAGGGAGAATTGTCTCTGCATTCCAGGAATACTCCGCAATTCCGCTGGGAAAAGAGCTGACTCTCGTGATCCAGGAAGGAGATATTTCTGGAGTCTATAGAGGAATAAGTTCTCGAGGAGGATTAATTCTGGAAGTCAATAGAAAGAAAAGATCTTTCTTCGCAGCAGAGATAAAGGATATTAAGGAGGAGTGAAATGCTCTTAGCTATAGATGTGGGCAACACTAATGTGGTTGTAGGAATATTCAGAGGAGAGAGATTAATCAAGCATTGGAAAATTCGCACAGACAGAGAAAAGACCTGTGATGAATACGGGATGAGCCTCTTAAACCTATTTGCGTTTTCAGGGCTTGAAGTCAGTGACATCCAGTCAATTATTATCTCTAGTGTTGTCCCTCCGCTGACTCCAATCTTTCAAGAGCTAAGTCAGAACCTGTTTCAGATTAAAGCCCTAGTAGTCGGGCCAGGGCTGAAAACAGGGATGCCTATTCTTTATGAAAATCCGCTGGAAGTAGGGGCAGATAGAGTGGTTGCTGCTGTTGCTGCTTTTGAAAAACATGGAGGCCCCATTGTTGTGGTAGATTTCGGCACAGCTACGACTTTTGATGCCGTCTCTGCCGGCGGAGAGTATTTGGGGGGTGCCATAGCTCCGGGGATCCAGATTTCGGCCGAAGCTCTTTTCCTCAAGACGGCAAAATTGCCCAGAATAGAGATAAAAAAGCCGAAGAAAGCGGTGGGCCGGACGACGGTCTCGAGCATGCAATCAGGCCTCTATTTCGGTTATATCGGCCTCGTGTCCAATATTATTGAAGAGATCAAGAGAGAAATAGGGAAAGAAGCGAGCGTCGTTTCTACTGGAGGTTTTGCAGCTCAGGTCTCGAAAAAAATCAAATCCATTGATTTTTATGAGCCTTTTCTTATTTTAGAAGGCCTTCGAATCCTTTATGAGAGAAACAGAGAGAAGGAAGCTTAGTTTCGTTTCTTTCTTTTAAAAAAAGCGTTACAGAAATGAAGAGGGTGGACCGGAGCCAGTATTTTCAATCCATTACCCACCATTTTCTAGAGCTCCGCGGAGCTCCTTTCTTTCTTTCATCTAAAGAATTGAACCTCATCGAGACATGGGAAAGTATGAAAATCCCTGTCCAAGTGGTCTTAGAAGGTATTGACAGGACTTTTGAGAAAAATAGACTAAGATCAGAGAAAAAGAGAGGGAGGACCCCATCTCTGACTTTCTGCAATCTTCAGGTTCTCAGGGCCTTTGAGCAATTTAGAGATAGAAGAACTGGGACCGAGAAAAAGGCTGTGGGAAGAGAAGAGAAGAGAGAGAAAGCGAGAGCTGAAGTCAAGAGATTTTTAGAAAACACCCCATGTGAAATTGACTATTTGAAAGAGATTTACTCCCAGGTTCTGAAATTGCTTTCTCTCAGGAACGTCAGTGAAGAAGAGCTCGAACAAAGAGAGAGAGAGATCGAAAAGCTCCTTTTCGAAAAATCATCGGACAAAGAGAAAGAAAAGGTTAAGAAGAAGATTTTGTCTGAATATGAATTCAAAAAAGAGGAGGAGTTTCAAAGAATTTTCAAATTGAGACTCCTAAAACTTTTAAGAGAGAGACATAAAATTCCGTATGTTTCCCTCTATTACTATTGAGAGATGCTAAGCATATGCGTAGCGAGATAATTTCTCTCCTTGGGAGGAAGAGAGAAGGGCTAACAATCCAGAAAATGGCAAAGGAACTTCTCCTCTCATCCAGGAAAAAGCCACTGCTGAGAAGTCAGTTAAAAAAAATGGAAAGCGAAGGGATTATTCGGAGAATAAAGAGTCGGTATTTTATTCCCTCGAAATCGAACCTGGCAATCGGGAAATTCTTAACATCAGGCAGGGGATACGGATTTGTTCAACCTGAAGGCGGGCACACAGAGGACATATTTGTTCCTGGTCGTTATTCAAAAGGAGTGCTACGTGGCGATATTGTTGAAGTCCTCTACGAACAAAAAGGGAAAAGAGCGAAACCTGAGGGAAGAGTGATCAGAATATTGAAACAAGGAAAGAAGAGGATACTCGGTCTCTATCGGTCACGATATAGACAGCCCTTCTTTCTTCCTCTGGATTCGCCCTCCTCAGAAGAAATTCCTTTGATCACGAATAATCGCTTATCTCCACTCCCAGGGATGATTGTGGAGGTAGAGAGAGAAAGCAAGCGGTTAATAAGTATTCTAGGCATGCCCGATGATCCAGGCGTGGATGTCGAAGTCGTTATCCAGCGATACGATCTTGCGCGCACTTTCTCAGAGGAGGCGTTGGCAGAGGCAAGAGACATCACACCTGAGGTACGTCCTCAGGATAGAAACGGAAGAGCAGATTACCGAAACTGGCCGACTGTGACTATTGATGGAGAGAACGCTCAGGACTTTGATGATGCAGTGAGTGTGCGCCGGCTTGCGAATAGGAATTTTCTTCTTGGCGTCCATATTGCCGATGTTTCCCATTATGTAAAACCCAATTCGTTATTGGATCGGGAGGCCTTTGAAAGAGGAACAAGCGTATATTTTCCAGAGTTCACTCTCCCGATGCTACCGGAGAGGCTTTCTAACAATATCTGTAGCTTAAGGCCGAAAGAAGAAAGATTGACATTTTCCGTTCTGCTCGAAATCGATGAAGAGGGAAAAGCTGTGAACACTGAATTCCATCCTTCTCTTATTCGAACTGCAGAAAGAATGACGTACGACTCTGTGTTTAAAATATACGAGGGAGACAAAGAGGAAAGACAGAACTTTTCCACTCTTGTTCCTGATCTATTGCTGATGAGGCATGTGGCCCAGCTTTTGAGAAAAAAAAGGGAGAGGGAAGGGAGTCTTGATTTTGACCTTCACGAACCAGATCTCATATACAAGGAAGGTACTCTCCATTCGATTGTTCCGCTCATGCGGAATGAGGCTCATCATGTTATTGAGGAGTTCATGGTCGCAGCTAACGAAACAGTTGCCACTTTACTCTCCCAGAAAAATATCCCTCTGCTCTACAGAATCCATCCCCCGCCGGCTATTAAAGACCTGGAAAGGCTTCGAGAAATACTGGCTCATTTTGGGATATCTCTTCCCCAGACCAGAAAGATAGATTCCAAGGATCTGCAACAGGCGCTGAGAGGAATTAAAGGGAAGAGCGGGGAGAAAATTATAAATCTTCAGGTGTTGAAATCTCTGAAACTGGCCGTTTATTCTGGAGAAAACCAGGGGCATTTTGGCCTTGCTAAAGATGAATATACACACTTCACATCTCCCATCAGACGGTATCCAGATTTAGTCGTTCATCGGATTTTAAAGAAGGTGTTCACCCAGGGAAAGATGAAATCCTCCTCTCTTTCCTCTGTAGCTTCTCATTGCTCTGAGCAGGAACGGAAGGCAGAAGAGGCAGAGAAAGATCTTCTGGAGTGGCGGATATTTCGTTATCTTAAAGGAAAACTCGGTGATGAGTTGGATGGTGTCATTGTAGATATCGCCAGGGCAGGCTTGGTGGTGGAGCTTGAAGATTATTTTGTTGATGGTATTGTTTTTTACAACGATTTAGGTGGAGATTATTATTTAAAAAAGACAGAAAGGACTCTTGTGGGCAGACGATCAGGGAGGGTATTTGAATTAGGGGATGGATTGAAAGTCATCCTAGCTTCAGTTGATCCAATCTTGAGGAGGATAACACTTGCTTTAAGCCTTGGAGAGGAGAAGAAGGTTCGATGAAGACATCGTGTTTTGACGCTGCAGTTAGTTTTTCTCCGGGCGGGAAAGCAAAAAAGCTCGATGCACAGCTCATTTACAGAGTACATAAAACTCCGGCTTCTTTTTATTTCTACGAGCAGCTTCAGAAGAAAAAGCCGGACTATTTTTTTGTCCGGGTGCATACTCAAAAGCTTCTCCCGTTGAAGTGGAAGTCCGAGTTTAAGGTTCAAATGCAAAGAAAGATGCACCCGTTAGGAAATGGAGAGGTTCTTAATCCCTTTTCGGAGAGAATAAACAGGAAGGAAACTAAAAAAAGAGTCGCTTACCTACGGCAGCTTAAAAGGAATGAGAAAGACATGCTTTTTGCTTTGGTCCAAGCAAAGGGGGTGCAGGGCTTAAAGGAGCGCGAAATTCGAGATTTCTGCTCTCTAGAGAGGCGTTCTCTCCACCGCATTAGCCAGGAATTAGAGGCAGAGGGGAAAATAAAGATCCTTGCTTTCTCACCTCTTTTTATTTTCTCCCAAAAAAGCTTTGATTTTCTCTCGGGGAGAATCCTGGTCTTCATTACGCAGTTTCATGAGGAGAATCCTGAAAAGACAGGAGTATCTTTTCAAAGAATAAAAAAGAGATTTGGTCCTCACCAAAAAATCCTCACGCTGGCCCTGAAACATCTCTCAAGAGGAGGCGAGATTCGGGAGCTTGGAGGGGAAGTGGCACTTGCTGATTTTGAGAGAACAATCACTCCCCAAGAGATGAATATTTTACGAGAGCTTGAAGAGATGTGCTTCAAAGGAGAATTTCATTCCATTTCTTCAAGAGACCTTCAAAAGCGTTTTCGCCTCTCTGCTCAGAGACTTCAGCAGTTGACATCCCTACTCATCGAAAGAAAGAAGGTCGTCCAGGGGAGAGATGGATTCATTCTTCATTCGCGATGGCTGGACGAGATTGTATTGAGGATCCGAAACTCGGGAAAACAGGAGTTGACCGTTTCAGATTTTAAAAAGATGACGGGTCTTACCCGAAAGTTTGCCATCCCTCTTCTTGAGCTTTTAGATCAAATGGGAGTAACGCGGAGAAGAGGTTCATCACGAGAGATTCTATAGAGTTTAAAGATCCACCTCAGAACCAAGTCCTAATTCCTCAGCCCTGCGCCGAACCAGCTCGGCCACGGCCGCATCCTGTGCCGCTATTCCGACCGATTTAAAAAAAGTCACCTCCTCATCTTGTTCGCGCCCAGGAATATCGCCTGCGGCAACCTGTCCAATTTCACCATGGATATGGCTCTTTGTGATGACTGAATCGTTAATCGGGATGATCAGATCTCCTGCTTCGCTCAAACTCGCTGACAAAGAGTCCACGACTACTTTGGCGCGTGCTACTGTTTGCGCAGGAATTTCCTGCATTTGAGGGGTGTACGAACCCACAGCGTTTATATGAACTCCTGACTTCAAGTCAATATTGTCAAAGACTGGCGTTAGAGAAGTTGTCGCCGTACAAATAATGTCGGCATCGCGGACAGCTTGAGCAGGGGAACGAGCTACAATGAGGTCTGATGGTATTGGCTTTCCACGGTTTTTCATTTCTTTGATATCAGTCTCTGCGGCTTTTTGTACGGGTGTGCGAAGGCATTCAGCACGCGCATCAGAAGGGCATCATTCACCGCGACATCAAGCCCTCGAACATTCTAGTCGACTCCC
>CAZSPM010000010.1:0-15364 GCA_964608785.1 uncultured Eubacteriales bacterium | reverse complement strand
GTCATTTTCTTTGTAGCCATTCTGATGATGTTCGCATTAATCATTTTAAGTTTTTCCGGCCAGAAAGAGTTGACATATAATTTTACAGGGATGTTTTTGATTCTCTTCCTCCCTTTTTCTGGTGTTTTAATCGGCTCCAATGGTTTTTACTCTGAATTCAAGGATAATGCATGGATTTATCTATTCTCACGCCCGATAAAAAAAGAGCGAATATGGATTTTCAAATATATATCTCTTCTGAGCATCCTGCTTGTCATCCTTTTAATTTTCATTTTAGTTAAGGAATTTCTGCCCGGATTAGATGAAATTCTCAAAGAATTCAGTTTTCCAGGAAGGATTTTGAGCCTTTTTTCGCTCTCGATGTATCTTGTCGTACCTTTTCTTGCTTTAACCATTTCCTTCTCTATTTCCTTACTCAATGATAAACCGTTTATCATCTTTTTTGTCTCAATCTTCATCGGAGCAGCGCTGGCCTACCTTTTTGGGATTTATCTCCAATTTCTCTGGAGCACATATTTATATTTTGGAGAATTCAAAAGTTTTGGTCTGTTTATAGCCCTTAGTTTTATTCTGGCTTCGATTATAACTTTCATAAAATCCGACTTCTCCCAGGCAGGAAAGAAGATTTTAACTTTCTCCAAGTTTCTCATAATTTTCTTGGCATTATCCTTTGGCCTCGGTACGATCTGGATCGGCAGAGAGGATATTTTCACAGGCAGCAAAGAATTCAGTCCCTGGCAGACAAAGAAGTATGAAGGAAATCTTTACATGATACCCTATTCTAAAGGGATCATAAGGTATAATTCAGAGAAAGATAGAGTAGAAAAAATAGGGGAAACTTCTGAATATATCTCTGATTTTTCTATTGGTGGAAAAAAAGTCACTTTTTTCGATGAGACCCGAAAAAAACGTCGGAATATAGCTTTGAAGATCTTAAATATAAATGGTAACGAGGACAAGCTGCTTCTCGATTCTAGTGAACCCGGTTCTCCTTTTCGTAGATTGCAAATCATGGGGAATTGTTTTCTTTCCGCTGATGGAAGAAAGGTTGCTTTTATCACAAGACAATATTCCACCCCCTATATTCGCAGGAGAAGGTCTAAAGAAGATAAATATACGATTTGGTGGATGAATACGAATGGGAGCGGCTTGAAAGAACAAGTGGTGAATTTTCCTTTAAGCTATTTTTATGATCGATTATTCGCCTGGCCTTCCCCTACAAATACTGTCTATTTAGGGGTGGAAGAAAAGACAAAGACATTTAAGAAAATAGCCTACAAAATTCTGAAGGTTGACCTTGAAAGTGGGAATCATGGGATCCTGCTCGAAGATATTGGAACGCCTTACAGAATGAAGGTCTCTCCAGAACAGAATTATCTTGCCACTGTCATTTGGGAAAAGCCGAAAAAAGGTTCAATCGTATTGGTCAACTTGCGGACTTTTGAAAAAATAATTGCCTTCGAATCAGATTTAATGAAGTTTGGGTGGATTAATTGGAGCCCGAATGAGGATAAAATCGTTTTTTCAGATGGAAGTGAGTTATGGGTTTATTATTTAAACAAGAATAAAGCCAGAAGAATTATTAAAAGTAATCGCAATTGGCGAGAGGAATTCGACTGGCTCAGTGACAGCAAAAGGCTTGCGGTTGTCTTTCCTGAATACGGAGAAAATTATTTAAAGATTTTTAATGAGGATTTCGAAGAAGAAAAAAGCATAAAGATCCCTCCTCGAATTCTAGATCCAAAATTCATCTGGGGGGTCAAGGACGCTATCTTGATAAAAGGTCCGAGAAAAGGCCGGCTCTGGAGAGTCAACTTGGAAACTGAAAAATGGAAAAAGGTCTATTAAGAGCAACAAAATAGAAAAGGATTGGATAAATGAAAAAAGTAGCCTGTTTATTTATAGTTTTTATTCTGTTTTGTTTCTGTGCAGCAAAAGAAGAAAAGGCAGGTAAGGTCGATAAAATTATCGATGATGATGGTGTAGAAATTGTTCTCAATCATATAGAGCCTTATAAACTAAAAGGAGAGATATCTACTTTTCGCCTTGAAGAGGAATTTGTGATTGATACAGAAAAAGAAGATTTAGCAGAGCTGGGAATAGGCGGAATTGATGAATATAACATCGATTCAGAGGGGAGCATTTATTTTGCAAGCCGGGGACAAATTTTCAAATTTGATAACAAGGGAAATTTCGTCCAGACTATCGGCCAAAAAGGACAGGGGCCCGGTGAATATCAAAGGGCTGATACGCTGAGAATAACCAGTTCAGCAGAAATTTCTGTCTTCGATGCCGATAATTCCAAGTTTTTATTTTTTTATCCAGATGGCATATTGAAGGAAGAAATAAAGAAGAGGTCAAAAATATTCACCTTTAGGGGGATATATTTGGATAATGGCAATTATTTACTGAGAGAACGCCAGAATGAGCCAGAAAAAGGAATAAGAAAATTTCACTATGCGCTTCTGGACAAAAGTTTTGAAAAGATTAAAGATTTACGCCCGAGTTATTGGATAGAGATTCCTTATTATCAGACTGATAAAATCAGCCTTTTAGGTTATACGATGAATATTGAAATCTCCGACGATAAAATTTTTATCTCCAGCAACATGAGAGAAGATTTGGAAATCGAAGTCTATAATTTCCAGGGTGACTTATTAAAAAAGGTCAGAAAAGAGTCCGAAAGAGTGAAGCTTTCAGATGAATACAGGAAGAAAGTTCTCGAAAGATGGAAGAGTTCGCCCGCATGGGAGGAGTGGGACCTAAAGAATAAACATTATTTTCCCGATTTTTTCCCTCCTTTTAAAATGTTCTGGATCGATGATGAGGAGAGAATTTTTGTTGAAACCTATGAAGAGGGAGAAAAACCAGGAGTAGTTCTCCTTCAAATCTTTAATCCAGAGGGAGCATTTATCGGCAGCAAATTCTTGAGAGAAGCTAGATCCAGGAAGTTTACAAATAACCGGCTTTATTGTACTTATAGAAAAGAAAGCGGTTATGAGGAATTTGTGGTTTATAAGGTAATATGGGAGTAATATAGAAACACAGTTAATTCCACGTTTTTGGGGGAATACGTTTGGAGGGACCATGCTTAAAAATTATCTGAAAATTGCCTGGCGAAATCTCAAAAGGAACAAAATTTACTCCTTTATCAACATTTTTGGGCTGGCAGTCGGGATGGCCTGCTGTATCGTTATCATATTGTTCGTCCAGGATGAGCTGAGCTACGATCGCTTCCATGAAAACGCAGACAGAATTTACCGGATAACGAGCCACTGGAAGAGAGAAGGAAGGGAATTTCACTATGCCACCACGCGCGGAAGAATGGGACCAGATCTGGTACAGGAAGTTCCGGAAATATTGAATACTGTCAGGGTGGTTATGCATCGTTGGTTCGTGGTGGAGTTTGAAGGAAAACGCCTAACAACCGACCCGTTTTTTGCTGATCCAAGCATATTGGAAGTTTTCACTTTTCCACTGATCCGGGGAGCTAAGGAAAATGCCCTTGCTGATCCCAACAACGTGGTTATTTCCGAGGATCTGGCGAAGAAATTTTTCGGAGACAAAGACCCTATGGGCAAAGTCCTCACTTTATACAGTATTAAAACTCATTATGACTTTCAAGTGACTGGGATCATGAAGAATGTCCCTGATAATTCCCACTTTCACTTCGATTTTCTGCTGCCGATTGAGCATCTCCGGGTGAGGGCACAAGATAAAAAGAATTGGCTGCGAACATGTAATACTTATTTGCTGATCGATAAACATGCAGACCTGGGAGTAGTAAAAGAAAAGATCCAGCAATATACAGAAAAACTCTACGCAGGACGACAGACTCCTGCTCAGCGCCGACACGATCTTCAGCCTCTGACTTCCATCCATCTTCATTCAAACCTTTCCTTGGAATTAGAGCAAAACAGTAATCTATCCTCGTCCTATTTCCTCTCCGCAGTAGCCTTCGTCATCCTGTTGATAGCCTGTATTAACTTCATGAACCTTTCCACTGCCCGTTCCTCCTTGCGATATAGAGAGGTAGGCATGCGGAAGGTCGTAGGAGCGAACCGTCTCCAGCTTTTCCGTCAGTTTTTAGGGGAATCCGTCCTCCTGGCATTTACTGCGTTGATTATAGGGCTGGTTTTAGCGGTCGCTCTTGTGCCGTTTTTTAATTCTCTGGTGTTCAAGAATTTGAGCTTGAATTTCGGAGAAAACCTCTCTCTTATTGCCGGATTGTTCTTGCTGGTTCTTTTCGTCGGTTTTTTGGCAGGAGCTTATCCGGCTGTATTTTTATCCTCCTTCAGGCCCGCGGATGTTCTTAAAGGAGAATTTAAAAAGAGTAACGTCGTGGGGATCTTCATGAGGAAGGGATTGGTCGTGTTCCAATTCGCGCTTTCGCTGGTCTTTATTATCGGAACCCTTGTAATCCTCCGTCAGTTAAATTATGTGAAGGATAAGGATCTTGGTTTTGATAAAGAAAACATCATCCAAATTCCCATTTTCAAGGACGCTCAACTCTGCGAGCGTTCGGAGCTGATCAAAAGAGAATTAGGTCAGCACCCCAATGTCCTTGATGTTATCGTCTCCAGTGGTTCCCCGGGTTTCTATAACGGTTGGCCTATACAGTGCATGCCCGAGGGATTTTCCGAAGATAAACCCATCGATCTGAATTTGATCGAAGTCGGAGAGGGCTTTTTTGATTTTTTTAAGATCGAATTCAGCATGGGCAGGGATTTTTTAAAGGAGATCGCGTCCGATAAAGATTCTGCAGTCGTTCTGAATGAGACTGCGGTTAAGAGCCTGGGCTGGGAAATCCCAGTGGGAAAGCAAATTAAGAGCAGAAGATTTATAGGTAGAGATCGAAAGCCTGTGCCAGCAACGGTCATCGGAGTGGTAAATGATTTTCACAACGGATCCCTGCATGAAGAGATAAAACCTACGATTTATAGATATCAACCCGATAGGCATACCGAGATCTTGTTGCGAATCCAACCGGATAATGTCCAGGAGACCTTGGCATTTCTAGAAAAAAAATGGCAGGAGCTGCCCACTCATCTGATTTTCTTCTATAACTTTACAGATACTTCCCTGGAGCGTCAGATCTATCAGAAAGATCAAAGGGTGGGTAAAATATTCACTTTCTCTGCAATCCTGGCCATTGTCTTGGCATGTCTGGGGTTGTTTGGTTTGGCTTCCTTCACGGCTGAGCGGCGCATTAAAGAAATCGGAATCCGAAAGGTTCTGGGCGCCTCAGCGTCCAGCATCGTTTTCCTCCTCGGAAAAGATTTTTCTTTACTTGTTTTGATTGCCAATATTGTTGCGTGGCCTATTGGATATTATGTTATGGACCGCTGGCTCGAGGATTTTGCCTACCGGATTGGCATCTATTGGTGGATCTTTATCCTGGCCGCCGTAATAGTATTTGTAATCACCCTGCTTACTATTAGCTATCAATCTCTTAAAGCTGCCAATACAGATCCTGCAAATACCTTAAGGTATGAGTAAGATCACAAATTAGGGGACACAATACTTAATTAGAAAATTGAACCTCCTGCGGCTAATCGAATTTTCCTTGCAGTAGGTTTGAACTTTTCACCGATTCATAAAGAATACCTTTTTTACAATTCTAACTCCTACGCTGAGGTTGCTGATATATATAAGCCGGTTTGCATCCAGTTCAGTCCTGCAGTCTTTTGACATCAAGATTTTTTTGTGCTAATAGCTTCTTAATAATGGAGGAGATTGCCCTTAAACGCATTGAAAAGAGAATACAGGAATGTCGCAAACTTTTTATTCCGGAAAAAGTAATTTCATGCTTGATAAAATTATTAAAAGTCACAAATAACGGTATGGTTGCTTATGCCCTTGGATATGAGTATGAGAAATTAGGTGAATTCATGGATGCTGTAAAATACTATAAGCAAGCTGAATCCCTATTTACAGACCTAGGACATAAAAATATGGCAAGATTTGCCATAAACAGTTTGGTCATAGAACGTCTTGAAGACGAAAAAAGGAAGAGAAAAAAGAAAAAATAATAGGAAATTATGGATTATGGATGGCTTTCATTAATTCCTCCCTTCTTGGCGATTTTCTTAGCCTTCCTCACTCGAGAGCCAGTATTTAGCCTGGCAGTTGCCTGTTTCACCGGAGTCCTTCTCATGGGCCAAGGCTTAACCGGCTTTCCCGAGCTTCTGGCCAAAACATTGGGAAGTAGAGATTTCATGTGGGTCTGTTTGATAGAGATATGTATAGGTATCCTTGTGGCCTTTTATCAGCGGTGTGGTGCGGTGAACATGTTTTCCCAGAAAGTGAAATTTATGACTAAAGCTCGAACGCAGACACAATTTTTGGGCTGGGGACTGGGGATGTTCATCTTTTTTAGTGACTATTTTAGTCCTCTCTTTGTCGGTCCTGTTATGCGAAAACTTAGCGATAAGGCAAAAATCTCCAGAGAAAAACTGGCCTATATTTGTGATTCTACTTCAGCTCCTGTGAGCGTTTTAGCGCCTATAACAGGCTGGGCAGTCTACATCAGTGCTCTTCTGATTGATAAAGGTCCTGTTGTTGATAAAAAGGGAGCAATGTCACTTTTCATCAAATCCATTCCCTTTAATTTCTATGCGATCTTGTCTGTTCTGATGGTAGCGCTGATCTCCCTGAAGCTCGTCCCAGAGTTTGGGCCTATGCGGAAAGCAGAGCGTAGAGCAATAAAAACCGGGCAGGTTCTTCGCCCGGGATCTGTTCCGATGATGAGCACAGAATTGACAAGTCTTTCTGTTTCTGAAAAAGGTCGACCCAATATCTGGTTGAATTTCTTTACTCCGGTCTTGATCGTGATTGCTGTCAACATGGGAACTTTCTTTGCCACGGGTCAAGCTCGCGTGTTGGACAGTTTCATGTTGGCTACAATTGTCTTGGGAGTGGTTATGTTTTTCCAGAAGGTGGATAACCTCCCTGGTCTTATGAGGTCTATGCTTGCCGGAATCAAAGGGGTTATGCCTGCTGTTTTGATCCTGGCTTTTGCCTATGCCATAAACGGTGTAAGCAGGGAAATGGGAACTGCCCAGTATGTTGTTGACCTAACTAGAGATTGGTTTAATCCAGGATTTCTGCCAATGTTGGTTTTTATAATCAGTGCAATTATCAGCTTTGCCACGGGAACCTCCTGGGGAACGTTTGCCATTGTCATTCCGATTGCAGTTCCACTAGCCTTCGAATTCAGCGGAGGAGAGATTTCGGGTCTTGTTCTAGGGACGATTGCTGCTGTGGCTGGAGGAGGCGTTTTCGGGGATCATTGCTCACCTCTCTCTGATACAACAGTATTGTCTTCTCTGGGCAGTGCTTGTGATCATATGGACCATGTGAAAACCCAAATTCCCTATGCCGTAGTCGTCGCCCTAATAGCTTCAGGTATTTATTTAATACTGGGAATATTTTAGGAGGAGAATATGAGCCATTTTCTTGTCTTGGGAGCAGGAAAGATGGGAGTAGTGCTGGCCAAAGACCTTGTGGAAGCGGACAAACAAAACAAGGTCACTCTCGTGGATAATAGTTCAAAGAGGCTCAGTCAAGCAGAAAAGTTTATAAAAAGCAAAAGGCTCTTTCCACTTCAAATTGATATTGAGGATAAACGGTCCAGAGAGGAAATTTTTGAGGGGAAGGATGTGGCTCTGTGTGCTCTTCTTCACAAGCACAGTCTTCTGATGCTAGAAGAGTCAGTTCGAAAAGGCATACATTTTGTGGATTTGGTAGGGGAGTGGCCTTTAGAGCGTCGCAGATACAATACTAAGGCGATGAAGAAGCGAATTACTCTTATTTCTGGACTTGGAGTATCTCCTGGGATTACAAACATTTGCGTGGGGAAGGCTGTTCATCTCCTGGATAAAACAGAAAAGGCAATTATTTATGTGGGAGGAAATCCTGTTCATCCTAAGCCTCCATTGAATTACAGAATTGTGTATGCTGTAGATAGCCTTCTCGGCTTATACGAGAGAAGAGTACCCATTTTTAAAAAAGGGAAAATAGCAGTAGTCCCTCCTTTATCAGGGATAGAAACGATTGAATTTCCTTCTCCTTTCGAGGATATGGAATGCTTTTATACAGATGGTTTGAATTCCCTTGTCTATACCATGAAGGGAAAAGTCAAGGATGGACTTTCTGAAAAGACGATTCGTCACAAAGGACATACTAAAGGAATTAAAGTGCTTATGGGATGCGGGCTTTTTTCGAGTCGGCCTATTCGGCTCCGCAATCAAAAAGTCATCCCAAGAGATGTTCTGGTGAGACTCTTGGATTCTAAAATGAAATTAGGGAAAAAAAGAGATGTGACTTTAATGAGAGTTATTGCAACTGGAAGGAAACAAGGGAAATTTATGACCCATGTCTTCGAAATGATAGACTACTATGATTCAAAAAGACATTATACATCCATGGCAAAAACAACAAGTTTTCCTGCTTCCATTGCGGCTCAGATGATTGCCTCTGGCAGGATAAAGAAAAGAGGAAGCCTTTTCCCCGAAGAGGTATTTCAGGCAGATTTATTTGAGCCATTCATGGAAGAACTGAAAAATCGGGGGGTTGTGGTCACTCATAGGGAGGTTCCCGACTCGATTTCCTCAGGCGTTCTGTAATCGTAGCACTCGAAAGGAATCTGTAATTCTTCAGCTATGGCCTTGAGCTCGGCGAGATAATCGCCCAATACCGTGATTGGATGATTGGAATTGATTTTCCATTCGATCCTTCCACAGAGCTTCAAGTACCAGTGAGGCCACTCTGGATTACACCGTTTGGAGCGTTTCTCCCATTGTTCATGGTTGGGAACATCGGTAATTCCGCGCCCGGCACAGAGATATAATTGATGGTTTCGGTAAGAAAAACGGGCCCAAGTGACTACTCCTGGAATGCGCACTACGACTGCACAGGTTCCGCCTCCCTGCTTAAAATACATGTATGTTTGCCGTTCTGACCAGGCTCCTTTTAGAGAGTCGTGGCTGCCATAAGCGAAGTAGGGGGCTAAAGCACCGGAGTTGATAAACCAGTAGAGGCCTTGGTTTGCATCCCAGTAGCGCAGATCGTTGAATCCTACCGGCTCTCCTCCGCATAAAAGTTTAAACACCTGCATGGTCAATGCGGCTCCATCGTCAGCCTCTGTGGCGGCGACCACGGTTTCTCCGTCAGAGTCAGGGCGAAGCTTGTTGTTCAGAATCCCAAGGGTTAAATCTGTTGCCGGATAATGTTCGATCCAATCCAGTTGGTCCTGGACACCCATGAAATCCAGTCCGAACTCCTTTTTCAGCTCAAGCAGGGCAAAATAGACTTTCATCTGGAAAATAACCATTTCTTTTGTCAATTCTTTGACATAATCATTTCCCAGACGAATGTCCATACCTTTTTCTAGAAGAAAATCTAAAGCTTGCTCTGCTCGGCGGTCTGAGATCTTATCGGTCATCTTCAAAAGCCGCAGTCCATCAAAGCCTTCCCTTGCGATTCCGAAATGTTTCAGGAAATCTGCCTCTGAGATTTTGTTCCACATCTGCATGGAACGGGGTCCAACAGCTCCGTATATAGATCCTCTGAGCTGGTTTATGACTTCCTTCGCTTTTGTTCTGTGGGCATCGGTGATATCTATCTCAATAGAAACAGGATCGGGCCTTTCGTATTGCCCCTTATTCAAAAAATCATCGATGGCATCTGAATAATCTTTATGATTTTCGAAATTTTCAACGAGAAATCGGCTGGTTTTGATTCCGACATGAGCTGTTCCGGATTCAGCGGCGAGAAGCCCTACTGCGCCAGGGAAATCAGGGATAGTGCTTCCAAACATCAATTTGGGAATTTCCTTAGGAAGCTGCCACATCGGACTTACGGAGAAATCAGGATAGGCCCAGCCGGCCATGAAGTTGATGAAGCGATCTCCCTTTGCCCTTTTAATGACATGCATTCCTTCAGTTACACTGGAAACAGGCTTATCAGGATTGAGAACATTGGCCTCCCATCCGCATTTCTCTATGACTTTGATTAATTCTCCTAACTGGTTTGTGGCAACAGGCCAAATCTCGTTATTCGGTGCCTCACGGCTGTCTAACGGCATATATATATCGACGATTTTATTCATAGAATACTCCCTCTTACTTCGCTTTTTATCTGTTTTAGACGTTTCATGATTTCTGGCGCTTCGCGTCCGAATGAGTCATGACAGTGCATATATATATCAAAAAGTCTATCATAAATGGCCTTTGCATCGGAGTCCGGCAAATACGTCTTTAGGGGAGGTTTTGTCATCGAGGTGATGGCCTCTTCGAATGAAGCAAATCCACCGTTTTCAGGCCCGGCGGCAACTGCGCCGAATATGGCTGCTCCTAAAGCAACGGCCTGATTTGATGCGGCAACCTTAAAAGGAAGCCCTGTTACATCAGCATAGATCTGCATGATCAGAGAATCTTTAACCAGTCCCCCACACACTACCAATTCATCGGCCGGGATTCCGGCTTCTTTATGGGCATCAAGGATGATTTTTGTTCCAAAAGCAGTCCCTTCAACGAGTGCCCTGTAAACTTCCTCAGGGTGCGAATCCAGCATCAGACCGACAATCATACCTGTCAGGTGAGCATTCATCAGGACACTGCGATTGCCATTCATCCAGTCGAGGGCCACAAGTCCTGATTCTCCCGGCTTCAAGGATTCTGCCTTCTTTGAGATTTCCAAGAAAGGGTCGCCTTCAGGCCGTAGAAAGTCTTTGGCGAACCAGGCAAATATGTCTCCGACAGCCGACTGGCCAGACTCGTATCCGTAAAAACCAGGGATGATTCCATCTTTGACAACTCCTGCATACCCTTCGAAGAAATGAAGCTCTTTAGAGAGTACCATATGACAGGAGGAGGTTCCCATGATGATAGATACAGGGCCTTCCCTGTACACTCCCATTCCAGCGACTCCGCTGTGGGCATCAATGGTTGCCGCAGAAACCGGAGTTGCAGGTTTCAATCCACTTCGAGCGGCAAAGGATTCTGAAACACCCCCGATTCGCTGCCCGGGATAAACGATGTTTTTCAGCCACTTATCATCTAGGTCTCTTATTTTCGGATCTAGAGCGTTCAAGAAATCTTTTGAGGGAAATCCCATTTCCGCATTCCATAAGCCCTTGTAGCCAGCGACACAGGCATTTCTGCAGAATTCACCTGTGATTTGATAGATCAGCCAATCACCTCCGTCGATCATAACGTCGGTTGTTTCATATACGTCTGGCGCTTTATTAGCTATCTCCCAGCATTTTGGGAGCATCCACTCGCTAGATATAATATTGCTGTAATATTTATGGAAGGGTTCTTTCCTCTCGCGAGCGACCTGATTGACTCTATCCGCTTCAGACTGGGCGGCATGGTGTTTCCAGAGCTTGACCCAGGCATGAGGATTGTCCCGCAATTTATCAATTTGCATGAGCGGAGTTCCATCCTTCTTGATAGGAAGTATGGTACAGGCTGTGAAATCGACACCGATTCCAATAATCTCTTCTGCTGGAATATCCTTCAGTACTTTTGAAATAGCCTCATGGCACGAGTCAAGGTAATCTTGGGGATGCTGTAGGGCAAAATCAGGAGGCAAAGGTTCTTTGGAACTTGGGAGAATTTTTGTGATCACGCCGTGGGCATAGGGAACAACAGTTTCAGAAACTTCATCTCCTGTCTTGCAATCCACAGCCAGAGCCCTCACAGACTCGGTTCCGAAATCTAATCCTAACGCATATTTACTCATCGCCTACCCTCAAAGGGGACGCTCAAAGGGGACGTTCCCCAAAGGGACACCCTGCCTTGTTTTCTTCTTTCCTAATCATATGTGCTCTTAGCAGAGTGTCCCTTTGGGGAACGTCCCCCTTTTATGAATACCCTCGAGGCCAAGGTGATTTCTTTTGATACTTGTTTTCCGTCCAGAATATCGAGTGCTATCTGAATGGCTTCCCTGCCGCCAGTCGGGTATTCGAAACTTGCCTCCAGAATGCCCTGTTTGACATAGACCTGTCCCTCGTGGGGCAAAGCATCTATACCGACGAAGATAATATCATTTTCCTGGCCCGACGCCTTAGCGGCCAGATAGGCCCCATGAGCTCCTGGATCGTTGTGGGCATATACCAGGTCGATCCTGTCGAATCGAGCCAGAGCGGATTCCATTTCTCTTCTGGCGTTTGGCTCGAGCCACTTCATGTCTGCTTCAAAGATAACTTCGATTTCACTTCCCTCTATTCCCTCGCGAAAACCACTATGTCTGTCTTGTCCTGGGGTGGAAGTCATCAAGCCTTTCAGTTCCACAACTTTGCCACTGCCATTGAGGCGCTTGGCTATCCATTGGCCGGCTGCTTTGCCGATCTTCTTATTGTCAGCACCGATAAAGCAGGTATACTTGTCTCCCAATACTCTGCGGTCGAGTACGATTACAGGAATTCCTCTCTCGTAGGCTGCGGCGACAGGCTGTGTTAAAGGGGCCGCCTCCTTTGGGGAGACTATCATCACATCAACACCAGCGCTTATGAACTCTTCTATCTGAGAACGCTGTTTGAGGGAGTCATTCTGAGCATCTTTGAAAATCATCTTGATCTCAGGATGCTGCTCTGCTGCTTTCTTAATGTCATGGTTCATCTGGACGCGCCACGGCTCTCCGAGGTTGCATTGGCTCATGCCTATGATCCATTTGTGTTCGGTTTTCTGGACCTCTTCTCTCATCGGTGAGATTTCTTCACGCTTGCCACAGCCATCAAAAGCAGAAAAGAGCAACGGCAAACAAATTAATTTTATAATAACCTTTTTCATAATTTTTCACTCCCAGTTGTCAGCATTTTAACTTCCCTATAAAAAGGTTTTTTGGAATGGAAGAAGCGACCATTGGAGATTTAGCCTTTGCAGTTCTGCCTTCGAGCGGAGTCGACAGAATCGGCCGGTCGAGATGTTTGAAAAAGCTCAGGTCAGTGGGTTCTGAAAACACGCAGCTTTTGCCCCAGCGAGTCAAAAGCTGCTCGGTTTCAGGCTTCACTCTCCTCTCCGATTCGGAGAGGAACCCTGCCCGCTCAGCCTTCAAACGGTTTTTTTCACCCACTGTCCTTCGCAGGTCCTTTTAAAAAAAATTGAACAGAAAATGGCGTTAAGAATCTGAACGGGAGCGAATCCATTCTAAAAAACCTTTAGCTTTTTATTATCAAGGAAATTAAAATGCTTCAACATGCTATTTATCTTCGAGACTTCTGGAATAATACAGCACCGATAATGATAGCTCCTGTGAGCATTAATCGGGTTGCTTCTCCTACGGCGTTAATACTGAGAATTTTTTCAAGATATCCGATGGTCATAGCGCCAATGAATGTAAGACCAATCCCACCTCTTCCTCCCATGAGGTTCGTCCCGCCAATCACAACAATGGCAATGGCGGTCAATTCATAAGTCATGCCCGCCTCTGGGTCTCCTTGTAATTCCTGTGCAGCCTGACAGATGCCGGCAACTGCACTGAAGAGGCCGCTGAGGCCATAGGCAAAGAGTTTGACGGCCGTAACAGGGATGCCAGACAACCTTGCCGCTTCCTCATTGCCCCCGATCGCATAGATGTATCTTCCCCAGCGAAGCTTGGCTAGGATTATCCAGCACACAAAAACACAGAATAAAAAGATTAGAGTCACCACTGCAAAATTTTCGTTGAAAATTTTCGAATTGAGCCCGTTGAAAATGGGGGGGACATCAACATAATGATAATTCCCATCGGGCTGCAGTACAGCCGTCGAGATCTTTCGCCCCCCTGAGGCCCATTTGGCCATGCCGCGCGCAAAGACCATCATGGCTAAGGTGGCAATGAAAGGCTGGACCTTGAATCTTGCTATAAATCCTCCGGATATCATCCCGCATGCAGCACCTGCCAATAGACATACAGGAATTGCCAACAAAGGGGAGTAACCCAGGTGAATACTAAAGATCGAAAACAAAACAGCTGTCAATCCGAGAATACTCCCTACCGAAAGGTCGATGCCTGCGGCAATGATGACCAGGGTCATTCCGCAGGCGAGGATGGCGAAAACGGATATATGCCTGAGCATATCTCTATGAGTGTCCCATTTAAAAAAAGTTCCCTCTGCATTGAACAGCGCTCCCAGTATCAGGACAAACAGAAGAGCTGCAAAAGCCCGAACAAACGGTGAGTATAGCCAGCGCTTTGTTTGGATTGGCTTAGGTTTTGATTGTGGTTTTATTTTCATGATGATGTAATCATTTCTCCCATAGCCGCTTGTGTTATTTTTTCTTGTGTGGCTTCCTCTCTAGAAAATGCGGCTGTTATCTTACCGCGGTGCATCACGACTATTCGATCTGACATGGCCAGAAGCTCAGGTAATTCAGAGGTGATGAGAAGAATCGCAAGGCCCTGAGCAGTCCATTGATTCATCAAGGAATAGATATCGTGTTTGGCACCCACATCTACACCCAGGGTTGGCTCATCCAAAAGTAAGACTTTTGGCTGAGTTTCAAGCCACTTTGCCAATACAACTTTCTGTTGATTTCCGCCAGAAAGAGTGGATACGTCCTGGTCTAGAGAATGAGTTTTGATATCAAAAGTTTTAACATGTTTTGCCGCAGCTTCTTCTTCGTTGGGAGCGAGAATCAATCCCCAGGGCGAGAATTTTTTTAGAGAAGCTAATGAAATATTTCGAGCGACATTCATGGTTAACACTAATCCTTTTCCTTTCCTGTCATTTGTCAGGAGAATCATCCCACGCTCAATCGAATCTCTGGGAGAACGAATTCTGAAAGCTTCGCCATCGAGCTTGATTTCTCCTTGAAATGATTTGCCGTAATAGCCAAAAAGCCCGTTGAAGAGTTCGCTTTTGCCAGATCCCTGAAGACCAGCGATACCAAGAATCTCTCCAGTACATACAGATAAAGAGATATCTTCAGCGGCCCAGTGTTTGGTCCTTGAAGGATCAGGGATAAAGAAATGCTTGAGGCTCAATCGCTCTTTGTCGCTAGAGAAGGAGCGCTCAGGAAATTGCTGGCTGATTTTCCGTCCAACCATCCATCGAATCAATTCCTCGGGAGGAAGGTCTTCGATTTTTGATGTTCCTATGTAACGGCCATCCCGCAGGACACTGAGCCGATCGCCTATTCTGTAAATCTCCTCCAGGCGATGAGAAATGAAGATTATGCTACGGCCTCTTTGTTTGAGACCTCGAATCATCTCAAAGAGCCCAGAAACTTCAACATCGTTAAGCGCGCTCGTGGGTTCGTCCATGATGATGATACGAGCGTCATAGACAAGGGCCTTGGCAATCTCAATCATCTGCCGAATGGATAGCGGATAATCCTCAAGGGGCTGAGTCATATTTACGTTGATACCTAGCTGT
>CAZSPM010000009.1:0-15680 GCA_964608785.1 uncultured Eubacteriales bacterium | reverse complement strand
ATTGATTTGTGAATCGCTTGGTGCGAAGAATACTGATCGGCGCCTGCTTCAGCTTAACACTACCCAACTTAATGCTATCTATTTTTCCGAATCCGATCTCGCTTTTCTTTCCGCCTCCAAATGATCCCATAGCTTTTGCGCTCCATTCGATACCCAGTGCGGATGCAATCTCGTTATCCAAGATGAACGTATCTGCACCAGTGTCGAAGAATACAATTACCGGTACTCCATTGAATTCGATCTCTAGTAATGGCAGAGGATCTGTCATCAGAAAAGAGACGATCGAGACCTTATCCTCGTTCTGCCATTCCTTTTGATAGGGTTCCTCTTCAAACGTCTTGATGGCTTCTACGTTGGGGAGCTTGACGCCTGGCGGAAAATCCAATTCTTTAATTTTGTCAAATAGGTCCCTCTGATAGTATGTAAACATTAATCCAACTTTGGCCATGACCTGCCCGGATATGTTCCCCGCCTTTGCTTCAATAAGCCGCTGGTAAAGCTTCTCAGCTTCATCGTAGTTACCTACAAGATACTCGAGCTTCGCCGCTACAGTTAAAGCCTCATCTGAAGGTTTTGAATCCTGGAATAGAGGTGCAATCACATCGCTTGCCTTCCAGAATTCGCCGGACTGATAGAGTAGATTTCCGTACTTGAACCGGATTTCTTTGTCTTTGGAGTTTTTCTTGAACTCAGGCTCGGTCTTCTTGATCTCCGATAGAATATCTGAGCGAGTCTTTTTTCCTTTAAGTGGCTTGACTTCTTGGTTTTCAGACATAATGTTGCCTTTTGTCATTGTTAAACCCAGGCTCGTTGAGAATAAGATTACAGCACTTAAAAAAATTATTGAATAAAAGCTTAATGTAAAACGCTTCATTTGGGTATCTCCCTTATCTCTTTATTTCTTTTCCTAAGTATTTTTTTGTTTTTTTACGCTTTCTTGGACTGTTACTCAGCTACTTCTAAGTCTTTGAGAACTATTAAAATGCCTGAAGATCAAAACAGCTCAGAATAAGAAAATGAGAAACGTTATCCTTTGTATCTATGCCGAGGACTGTTGATATAATTATGATTCACTATAAAGCAGGTTGGGAGAGCTAAGATAATTATCGACTTCTGCAGAGTCTGCATCTATGGATAGCCCGAAAGAAGGATTATTCACTGTGGCCTGAATTTTCTCAACTAGACTTTTGGTGATTGGCCCGGGGTGACCATCTCCTATCACTTTATCTATTACCGAAATGACAGGCATGACACCTGCACCCGTACCAGTCATAAAGCATTCTCTATTCTCGCCTACGAGGTCAATCGGCATCAGGTCTGCATCATCATCGACAGTGTAGCCTTCCTTTTTGAGTAATTTTATGGTGAGTGCTCTTGTGATGCCGATGAGACAGTACTGAGCGCGTGGCGTTCGGGCTACTACCTTTGAAGAATCGCTCTCCCAGTTTTTGTTGCGCTCTATTGAAAAAATATTATCTACTGTGGCTTCAGCGATAAATCCTCTCTCTGTCAGCATTATCGATTCCATATCAGTTTCCTCCGCTCCTTCCAATAATCCAAGTACATTATTTATATAGTTATTGGATTTTATGTTGGGATTGAGAATGCGGGCGCCTGGACGGCGGATATTTCTTGAGATTCCCAGGGAAATTCCTTCTTCATACAGAGATCGAGGATATAAACTGATACTCGAAACTAAAGCGAAAAGAGTAGCACCGATGCACTTTGCTGGATTTATTCCCAAATCGCCCATGCCGCGGCTTACTACTAGGCGTATATAACCCTGTTCTTTCAATGAAGGATCAGCGGCCCGACATGTGCGCAGAAGCAATTCAGTCAATTGTTTGGGGCTGTATGGAATGGTGATGTGGAGCATCTCGGCCGATTTGAAGAATCGTTCCACGTGCTCTTTCCATAAAAAGATTTGATTTTTTTTGATGAGGACTCCTTCAAAGCACCCGTCCCCGTATAATGCGAGATGATCTAGAACAGATAAAGACGCCTCTTTAAGTGAGAAAATTCCGTGCCTGCGTTCTAAACCTTCATCAGTTTCTGCTGGTTCAGATTGTTTTTCATCATCGAGACAACCGGGTGTAGCATTTTCAACAACAGGCATGCTGAGAAAGACTCTTGCATGAATTCCTACTTCTTTGAGCGCATCATAAGCCTTTCTGATTCTTTCATCATTTATCGTCATAAATGCACTCCTTATAATAATGGGATTGGTATGAAAAATGACATTCCAATCAATATCATTAACGCCAAAACATGTCAACTATTACAGAGTTTCCTTTATAACCAGCGGGGTCAGGCTTGAATAACTTTCTGTCATTCCTGCAAAAGCAGGAATCCAGGCTTGTTCCCGCTGAAGCGGGAAACCAGATATATGAGAGACTCATATCCAGATAGATCTAGTTTCCTGCTTACGCAGGAATGACATTTTGAAATGCAGGAATGACGATATTTTACCGTACTCTAGATTCCCGTTTACACGGGAATGACGAGTTATTCAAGCCTGACCCCGATGTCCGATTCTAGATATTCGACGTTTAACTTGCTGAAAAGAAAAATTTCTACCTATCAATTTTTGTGATATTATTTGTCATTCATGCGAAGTTCATCAGAGAAGACCTGCCCTCGTTGCCTTTCCAAGAATACTGCACCTGCCGAGAGGGAGCACACTACGGATTATCCATTCTGGTTGGCCCTGGCAGTTGTTTTTATTCTGATTGGTGTAGGGTTTGTGCTATTTTTTCTGCTTCAACTCCATCCCGTTATACTAATCCTGATCATAATGGCCATTGTGACTAAATTACTTAATACTACGGTGCAGAAAAGAAGAAGAAGAAAAAAAGTAGAATATATCTGTCTCGACTGTGATAGGCGGTTTGCAGCTTATGAGAAAAACCAGGATTGAAATGGAGGTAATTAATCATGAAGGTTAAAACATTATCATTTTTTGCAATATTTTTTCTTATGACAGGGACTTTCCTCTTTATCAAGGCCCAGGAAGCGAAGAGTCCCCTTCTTGAGTCGTGGGAGCAATATTTAAAAATGAAAAAGGATTCAGAGTTCGATCTGCAGTGGATTTCCATCGGACCCGTTATGAATGCAGCAAGGGTTGAGGCTGTTCAGTGCGACCCAGCCAGGCCTGGGACTATGTATGTTGCCTTTGGCTCGGGAAATCTGTGGAAAACCACCAACCACGGTCTGACTTGGATGCCTATCTTTGAAAACCAATCAGCCCTTGGCATCGGTGACATTGCACTGGCACCTTCAAATCCCAATATCATCTGGCTTGGCTCAGGAGAGAGCCTTAAAAAAGCAAGGAATTTTACAATGCCGGGCACGGGTGTGTTTCGCTCTGATGATGGAGGCGGAACGTGGAGGAACATGGGGCTTCCCGATTCCTATCATATCGGCGAGATTGCCGTCCATCCGGAAAATCCGGATATAGTCTTTGTGGCCGTATTAGGTCATTTCTGGTCAACCAACAAGAATCGAGGACTTTACAGGTCTATAGACGGAGGGAAAACGTGGGAACATGTTCTCTACGTCAACGAGCGTACTGGGGCCAACGATGTCGTTATCGCCCCATCCAATCCAGATATCATCTATGTCTCCATGTGGGAAAACAATCCCACCATATATGGAAAAGAAAGCGGAGTATATAAAAGTACAGACGGCGGAAAAACATGGGTCCGGCTAAGGCACGGTTTCCCTGAAGGTCCCAGGACAGGACGAATCGGCCTGGCTGTTTCCTGGTCCGATCCAGATAAAGTCTATGCCCTTGTGGACAACCTGAGCAAGGAGAGGAATACTGCTGCAGAAGTATACCGCACCCTCGATGGCGGTAATAGCTGGGAGAGGACCCACAAGGAGGAGCTCTATATCTTTCCGGGAATCGGATGGTATTTTGCCGACTGTTATGTGAGCCCCCAGAACGATGAAGAGGTCTTTGCCCTGGGAGTCCGGATGGCTCACAGCACGGACGGCGGTAAAACATTTAACCTGGTCGGCGGAGATGTGTTTCACCTCTTTCCCAATCCGGCTGATCCTCTCCATCTCGATCACTGTGAGCTCTGGATCAATCCCCTCAATCCCAACCACCTGGCTCTCGGCAATGACGGCGGCTTCTATGTGAGTTATGACAATGGGAAATCCTGGATGCATTACAACAACATCCCGGCCGGGGAGTTTTATGACATTTCAGTTGATAATCAAGATCCCTATTACGTATACGGCGGGGTTCAGGATGATTCATCCGTGTTTGGCCTGGCAAAAGAATGGAATCCTAAATACCCTGATGGATGGAAATATGTCTGGCTCGATGCGTGGGCAGGAGGTGATGGATGCTTCACGTTCCCCGATCCTGGAGACCCGAATACGGTTTATTTTTCAATGCAATACGGGGCAGTGAGACGCAAAAATATGCAGGCTGACCGTTCTGTGAGAATACGCCCCCGGTTGCCCAAGGACCATCCCGCAAAACTGGCATACACTTTCGTGACTCCATATTTTGTCTCCCCTCACAATCGTCTGACACTCTATCATGCAGCTAACTACGTTTTTAAGAGCCTGAACAGAGGAGACTCCTGGAGCCTGATCAGCCCTGATCTGGCGAAGTCCTCACATGAAGCGAAGACATCCAGGGCCATTGGTGCGATTGCCGAATCTCCCTTGAAACCAGGAGTTCTTTATGCAGGAACCGACGGAGGAGCTTTCTGGGTTACTCATGATGACGGTATTGAATGGACAGAACATTCTGAAGGATTACCAAACAGGTATATCAGATTCATCTGTCCGTCTCGTTTCAGTCAATCGAGGGTCTATGTTGCTGTTACAGGCATCAATGATGATGACCTGAGTAAATACATTTTTGTGTCAGAGGATTACGGGAAAACCTGGAGATCGATTGCTTCAAACCTTCCCAACGAAGTGGCCTATGCTATACTGGAAGACCCCGTGAATGAAAATATTCTTTATGCCGGCATGTACAGGGGAGTTTACATATCTGCAGATCGCGGACAAAGCTGGTCCTTGTTAGGTCCTGACTTGGCCGCAACCTGTATTTCCGACCTGGTTATCCAGGAGAGGGAGATGGACCTTGTAGCAGGCACACATGGCAGGGGAATCTATAAAATGAATATCCGGCCAATTCAGGAAGCGTTCAAAGAGGGCAATCCCCAGAGCGATATTCTTTTCAAGACGCCGCTTGCCCGTCTTCCATGGATCAACGACACTCACCGCGACCCGAGATACAGCACAATGGAAAAAGTACCAATCACTTTTTATCTTACGAAAGAGGCCGAGGTTACCCTCCATGTGAAAGACAAGAGAGGAAGGACTGTCTGGTCCAGTGCTGTGCAGGCCCGCAGGGGTTTCAACCAGGTCAGATGGGACCTTATTACAAAAAAAGTGGATAGTCCACTGCCTTATTTTGTTTATTATTTTACATTTGCCAATCCCGGGACCTATGAAGTTCAGGTGAGTAGCGAGGGAATCGACTTGAAAGGCCAGCTGATAATTATCCAGCGTGACTCACCGGATTTTTAATCGATATTGTTTGCCCGAACAGGGGATTCTTTCGATAGTATTTTGACGATCCAAAATAGAAATCCGCAAGATTCTGAAATTCCTGGAGGATTGCATCAGAGAATTTGTTTTGTTTCAAAAATATTTGGATTATTATTATAAATCCTGGATAATCTGTTTTAAAGGAGGTTTGTCATGAACAAAAAATGGGTGAAGGGATTTTTGATTGTGATGCTAGTACTGGCAACACTTGTGCTTTATGCGGAAGAAGACAAAGTCTTTAACGGCCTTAATCTCAACCTCGGAAACCTGTTCCGCCTCTCCCATGCAAAAACGCGTTCCATAAGTCCGGAAAATTTCACCGGAGAGAAAGGCAAAGGCGGGATGTCTGTCGGCGGACCAGCTTTTAAAGCGGCACGGGACCTGGGCCAGAGCTGGAAGGTTTCCCCTTATGTCATCATTAAGCCTAAGGAAACGTTTGTCCTGGCAGAGATTCAAGGCTCCGGAGCCATCCAGCAGATTTGGATGACACCTGCCGGCAATTGGCGGTTTTCTATTCTCAGGTTTTACTGGGACGGCGAAGAGGAACCATCGGTGGAAGTTCCTGTAGGGGATTTTTTCGCATGCGGTTGGGGAAAATTTGCCCAGGTCTCTTCGCTTTCGGTGTGTGTGAATCCTGGAAGCGGATTGAATTGCTACTGGGTGATGCCCTTCCGGAGATCATGCAAGATTACCATGGAGAACCTGGATGAGAAAAAAATGACACTCTACTATCAGATCAATTATACATTGACCAAGGTGCCTGATGATGCGGCCTATTTTCATGCCCAATTTCGGCGAGTGAATCCTTTGCCCTATAAGTCGGACTACACCATTGTTGACAGCATAAAGGGCTGGGGCCAGTATGTCGGTACATATATGTGCTGGGGTGCTAACAACACCGGCTGGTGGGGCGAAGGGGAGATCAAATTCTTTATCGATGGAGATAAGAAGTTTCCCACAATCTGCGGCACAGGAACCGAAGATTATTTCTGCGGCTCTTATGGCTTCACAGCGAACGGGAAATACAGGGAATATACGACTCCTCATGCTGGAATGCCCCAGGTCATTACCCCGGATGGCCAATGGCAATCGCAGCAGCGCTTTGGCCTTTACCGCTGGCATATCATGGATCCTGTGCGTTTTGAAAAGGATCTCAAAGTCACAATCCAGGCCCTTGGCTGGCGCTCTGGCGGAAGATATCTTCCTCTTCAGGATGACATCTCCTCGGTTGCTTTCTGGTACCAGAAGGAACCCCATGCTCCATTTCCTAAGCTTCCAAAAAAAGATGAGCTAGAGATTATCTAATTTTTATAATCCTATCCCGCCAGAACTTCGGAAGTGATATTTATCGGGAGATAGTGTTCAAGCATTAGCAAAGTACGGAAGAGAGGGGATAGAGGCATTTTTTCCATGATTCGGAGGCAGAATGTGTAGATTTATCCTATTTTTTTATTTTACAAGAGAATCCAAATATTCTTTTGTACTCATGACTTTTGCATAGGTGCCATCGAGAGAACTCAAGGTTGAAAAATGGACATCGATAGCATCGATTAGCCTGTCTTTGTACTTTAAATCTTTTGTCGTCGAGGCGTCAGCGATCACAATACAGTCGAAACCCAAGTCGTGAGCTGCTCGTGTGGCCGCTTCTACGCACATATGAGTCATCATTCCGCAGATGACAAGCTGGTTGACCTTATAGGATCGCAGATATTCCAGAAGATCAGTGTCTTTGAAGCTGTTGGCATGGTCCTTTGATATTATCTTTTCCCCTTTGATGGGAGCCACGTTTTTATGGATCTCCGCTCCCGACTTGGCATTATGCCTAATATGAACAATGAGCATGCCTTTCTCTCGAAAACTCTCTAGAATTTTCCGGGCGTTCAGGCTTGCTTTTTCAGGACTCTCCAGAGGAAGCCTCCCCCCAGAAAAATAGAAGTTCTGGATATCGATCAAAAGCAGTGCAGTTGAATTAGTCTTCTCTTCTGGTATTGAGTTGGCAACCAGAATCATAAGAAAGATCGGGATTGAAAATATACTCAGTATTTTTTTCCAAGCTTTCATAGAATTATCTCCCTAACACAATGTCCTCATTCTGGGTCTCAATAGCACAAAAGTCAAATAGAAAACAAAAATCAGCATAACGTATGAGCTTAAGGTAGTCAGAGTTGTTACATCTGTAGGATATTATATCGTGGATAGATAGAAAGCGAGTCTTTGAGTCTTTCAATATTTTTTTTAATATTTTCCTGGTCAGGATTTATTTCCAGCGATTTCTTCCATGCCCGTAAAGCCTGCTCATTACTCCCAAGCTTAAAATAGCACTCTCCCAGGGAATTCAAAATCGCTACGACATTGCCTTTATGCGAAAGAGCTTTTTGATAATAAGAGGTTGCCTCTTCAAGCATTCCCGTTGCCTGAGATGCTTTTCCGAGATAGGAGTAGAGTGTAAAATTTACTTCCCCTGCTTTCTCAAAGGGAATGAGGATTTCGCTCACTCTCAGGAATTCTTTTAGAACCAAGAGAACCCTCGCGTAACTTAAAGCGTAGTCCAATGAATCCGGCTCTTTCTGATAGGCTTTCGCTAATTCACTGTGAGCCTTTTGGATTTCTCTTTTGTTTAGAAATTGATTCCCCAAGATATAAGAGTAGTATGGGTCATCCGCAGGTGGATTGGTCTGAGCGGCAATCCAGGATCCGGGAAGGGGTTGTGTTGTGACAGAGAGTGTGTCTGTTTCAGAAAGATGCTTTTTTCCTTCTTGGTCGAGAACGGAAACCTCTACGATATATATTTCTGGGGAAAACTTCTCCAGGGGGATCTCTTCAAGAAAATCGCGGCCGTTTTCGTATTCGTTGATCTTGCTGCGTTTTGTCTGAAATGTCTGTTCTCCCGAATAAAATGTAAATTCAAGTAATCCCTCTTCTCTCAGTTCCGGGGTCAGACCGTAAATCTGGAAGAACAGGAACAGGGTGTCTTTTTCAAGGAATGTGTTGTTGAGCGATGGATAAATCTGAAGACTCCCCACCTGGAAGGCTCTGTTTGATCGGCTGTACGGCGAATCTTTGTTTATCTTCCTGGCTAAAATGAGCGGGCTCATCTCCAGAGATTCACCGCCAGGCACTGAAATATTTTTCTCGAAGGAGGTGAATTCCTTGGTAACCATGTTTTCCAATAAGAAGTTAAGTTTGTAATCCCCTGGAATCATGGGAAAAGAGTCACAGAGATGAAAAGAACTCTTCTCCAACATCTTTAGCTCGTTCTTTCTCAACTCAATCGGAACATTCCTTTCTCCTTGATAAATGGTCTTTCCCTCTGTATCTGTCAAGCGGATGGAAGCCTTGAGATTCGTAAAATATTTATCCTGATAGAAATCAACAGAAAGGGTTTCGGGCACAATGATGTAGTTCACGAAGAAAAGGCCCGAGGGATCCTGAAGAATGCTCACTTTTGAATGATTTCCTATGTAATAAACGGAATAGCTGACTTCAACGACCGCCTTATGCTCTAAAAACTCATAGGCATAATCATCTTTGACTTTCTTATGAGGATAAGTATCAACCTCTCCGATTAGCACCGCGGAAGGGAGCATATTTTCAGGGCCGCTTCTTCCTGGAAAATTAGACAGTGAGGCCTCAGCTAAATTGAGCCCAATATTGAAACGCAATATCCTGTAAGCGTTAACATCTCTTTCATCCATATGATAATTCTCCAATTTTTCTAAGACCGTTCTTGGATATGGCTGATCAGGATTTGGCTTTTTAAGAGGTTTTAGGTTTGGAATAAATGGAACAAGGCTTTTTGGTCCATCGATGATCGGGTTGTAAAGCTCGAACTCTCCCGCTCCATATCTCTGGAAAAACAGGAGGCGAAAGCTTGGCGCCTGCCCCAGCTTCGGATTGCCGGTATAATACCAGATCTCTATGGGGTGTGTGAATTCTGTCCTGTATCTCTCCACATGAGGAGGCCTGCCCAGCATGATGTAAAATCTACCTCTATCCGTTCTCCAGCCCTTTGTGGGCGTTCCTCTTCCGAACACCTTATTCGCATATTCAATCCTTCTGTAATGCTCGTCTTTAAATTCATTCCGAGGTGTGCCAGGAGTCGGATCTCTTTGGCGCCAGAATTCCTGTATGAAAAGATCCCTTACCCTGTCACTCTCCAGCTCGTAGAAGACCTCCTTTTCCTTGGGAGTAATGATGTAGATGACTTCTTCTTTTATCCATTTCTCGTATTTCTTGGGCAGCTCAGGATTTTGTTTTGAATAGAGAAGTATGGAAAAGACAAAAATAACTGTTAAGAATATACCTAATGAAATTTTTGACTTCATTTTGCAAACTCCATGAATCTTGCTTATTCTGCTTTTTCCCATGTCTTACCTTCTTTTTTTTCCCTCATGGAATGAATTCTAAAATTTAACTATCAATCCGGCTCGAAGGCTAAAGCCACTGAAATCAAATGAGGCCTTTCTAACGGTCTTAAATCCGGATGGTTCTTCTGCAAGAATGGCTAAATAAGGGTATTTTTCACCCTCCAGATAATAGAGTGTTCCTTTTTCTTGCGAATAAACATAATCGAAACCGACATGCTCTCTTTCTGTTTCCTCCCCTTTGAAGTTTGATATTTTGGCATGCCCCCCTTGACCTTCGATAAAAAAGGCAACTCTTGGATTCAAACTGACTTCAAGCCCAATCCCTCCATGGAATCCGAGACCTTTGGCATTTGCATGTTGACGAATATTATTCATATCATCCCAGGTTGTAGACAAGTCATAGGAATACTTAGCCAGATAGAGAGAAGCGCCGCCGTTTAAGGAGATGGATAATAAACGATGAATCGGAAGGGTGAAAAACAAACCGAGTCTGATGGGTACAGCAGTTATCTTGGGAGCCACTCCAATTTGATGATCCAAGATTATGTTCTTTCCGGTCACGACGAGAAGATTTGTCTCAGTCGCACGAATAAAACCTGCTCCGAGTCCGATTCCCACTCGAGGTTTGATATAAAAAATGATATCTCCTGAGACGTCGAATCCTGTACGGAAAGATTCTGTCCTCTTATCCAATGTGTAGCCTGCAGAGGAAAGAAAATCAGCGGTTGAGTCAAACTCACCTCTGGTCCCTTTATCTATGTCTCCGGCAGAAAAATAGTCTAGACCTCCGCTCAGCCTTAGGCTCAATCCTATTCCCTTGAAAAACTCAGGTTCTTCTTCCCAGAAATCCAGTTCCTTAGTAGTCTTTTCCTTTATTATCTCTACATTACTTGAGTGGATATACCCGATAACCGTAAATCCTTTCTCATCAGGTCCTAAGACCACTCGGAACCACTCATCTACCTTTTCATACGATTCGAGAATCGTTCCTTTTTTTAAGGTAGAGACAACGGGGCTGTTTTTATCAGGCTCCATTCGAATATTTGCCTTTTCGACCGAGATTTTTAGTTCCCATTCAGAGGAGTTCAGATTCGAAGCAATTGCATTAAGAGGTAGAAAACATAGGATGCCTAAAATTAAAAGTGGACATTTTCTCCTCATTTTAAATTCCTTGCTTTTGATTTTCTCCCTCCCTTGCTTTTTTATTTAGCAAAATTTGTGCCATTCGTGATTAGGCAAGATTGCTTAATTTGCTTTGCTATGTGTCCATTTTTGATAACAGATGTTGTTACAGATGTCAAATCTGTCGTCCAATGGGGTCAGACCTTGAAAACTTTTGTAATTCTTTATGTTCAAGCGGGGCTGCAAAAAATGTCATTCCCGCTACCTGCTACCCGCCTTCGCGGGCACAAGCTTCGCAGGCACAGGCTAAGCGGGAATCCAGGACTATCCACTTTCTGGATTCCTGCTTTCACAGGAATGACGAACATGATTCTGGATTCCTGTGGAGCCTGTGCCTGCGGAAGTAGGTACAGGAATGACAGAAAGTTATAAAGGTCAGACCACATTGGATTAACAATTATTGACTATAGTATTTTCGGTATGATATGTTTCCACGTCATATAAGCTGGCAGGAATTGTAAAAGATGGATTAGGATTTGCCGAATCGAAAAAAAGAGAACGACAATTTCCTATCAATGAACTTTACGCCCGGAAAAATCTGATTCCTCATGTTTTAAAGCAGAACCTGAGGGTTCGTGCAATCCCTAAAGGGAGAAAGGAAGTAAAGCTTGGCTGAAAAGAAAGAATCGAGAATTCTGAACTTCCTGTTCGGAATGCAAAATCCCTTCGTGATCCTGTCCGGGCTAATACTCGCCGTCTTAATCACATTTGTAGGGTTCCAGTCCACAAGGTGGATAGCATTGTTTCTCGACCTTGAAAAAAGTCCCATCAGCGCTATCATGATGGCAATCTTGTTGGGAGTACTGGTTAAAAACACAATCGGTGTTCATCGAGGTTTCCAACCCGGAGTGAGCTTTGGTCTCAAGAAGCTGCTCAGACTGGGAATCATACTGATGGGAATCCGGCTCAGCATATTTGAAGTGCTTAAAATAGGGGCGCTCAGCACAGGAATCGTCATTGCCTGCATAGCCTCAGGAATCTTTTTGACTCTTTTTGTCACGAAGAAACTTGCTCTTCCAGAGAGGCTGGGGACACTGATCGGAGTGGGCACAGGGATATGTGGAGCAAGCGCCATAGTGGCTACAGGCCCTGCCATCGAAGCCAAAGAGGAAGAAGTGGCCTATGCAGTGGGGACAATAACGATATTCGGAATAGTGGCGATGTTTCTCTATCCCTATCTGAGTCATCTGGTACTTTCTCTATCCCATGTGGAGTCCGGTATATTCATGGGGACATCCATCCATGAAACCGCTCAGGTTGCGGGTGCTGGCATCATGTATGACCAGCTTTGGATTGGTCCTGATTCAGCGATAAATCCCACAGGCGCGGATGTGGCCATCGTGACTAAACTTGTGCGCAATGCATTCATGGCAGTCGTCATTCCTTTGATGGCTTTTATCTATATCAGAAGAAATAAAGCGTCATTCCAAAAGAAAATAAGTGTCCTATCCCTATTTCCCGTTTTCATCCTTGGTTTTATCGCTCTGGCAATTTTCCGCTCCATCGGTGACTATGTGATTGTCAACAAGAGCCTCTTTTGGGATGCAGAAGGCTGGAGCGCCCTTTGCTCCCTGATCAAACAATGGGCTGGATATTTTCTGGCTGTTGCCATGGCCGGTGTCGGCCTCGGAACAGATATCAAGAAATTGAAGCAGTTGGGAGCTAAGCCCTTTTGGGCGGGACTTTGCGCCGCTCTCTCCGTTGGAATTATAAGTTTTGTATTGATAAAGATTTTCTCTCCTTTTCTGGCTGTTTTATAGTCAGCAGGAAAAACAACGGAAATTATTTTGGAATCCTGAAGGGCGGCATCTTCATCGATTCAACACATGAGATATCCAGGTCCTTGACAGAGCCGGTTTCCAGAAACTGCTCTTGGATGGCTCTGACGCATTCTCCTCCAACACCGTGCACACCTGGAACAATAAGGTGGAGGCTGTTGGATAAGTGGCTTGCGGCTTCCTCGCCCCAGCGGGGCGGTGTCACAGGATCCAGGGTTCCAGAAAAAAGCAAAACCGGAACATACACGCTCACCGGATCACTGTAGTTTTCAGGAATATTGGATTTCGGCCAGAACTCGCAGATTGCCATTTGCTGGCGTACACGGTCGTCTCCTAAAAATGTCCCTCCCGTCACTTCGACAATTTCTTCTTCGCTAATGCGGGCAAGGTCTTCGGCACAGGTTACACAGAGCAGCATGCCCATGGCCAGTATCCTTCGGATGCCCCGATTGCTCTCCATTCCGAGCTGGGCGAAGGGTTCGTAATCACCCTCGAACGCCCTATGGATCAAATAGGGAATCCGGCGATTGTAACTCATGTAGTACATCATTGTCCGTACAGACTCGGCAAAGGCTGCTCGGCTCAGCTTAACAGGAACCCGTTCTTCGGTGACAGGATGGGTAATTGTCACCTCGGCAGGTTCTTTTTCCAGCCGTTCTATGATGACCTGAAATTCATCTTCAAGATTTGGATAAGCGGCGTGGCAGTCTGGGTCATTCGCACATTCGGCAAAAAGCAAGCGGATGGCCTCGTGGGCAGCCGGTGCATGGAAAAGTGGATTCTTAAATGCGATGGGAGCGACTCCCATTAAAATTGTGGAACGGACAGTTTCCGGATGCCGCCTCATATAGACGAGGGAAGCTCTCGTCCCGTATGAGCCGCCGATTACGTTGATTTTGTCATAACCAAGCGCTAAACGCACTTCGTTCCAGTCATCTGCAGCCAGACATGTGGAATATTGGGTCAGGTCGAAATTCTTTTTCAATTCCTCAAGACAGGCACGGAAGGCATCCGCATTGAATAACGGGTCCAGATATCCCTGGATGTTGTCGTCATTTGCAGGTAATTCACACTCGAGCTTGTTATCGCCACCCGTACCTCGCTGGCTGACTAGCACGATGTCGCGCTCTCTGCGCATCCAGGAATCTTCGTATCTCATTATGCTCTTAGCTACATCTGCTCCTGGGCCGCCTGCAAGAGGAAAGATTGGGTCAGGTTTGGAATCTGCGCCAGTGGCATGGAGGACGACTACATCGAGTTTGATCATCCGTCCTTTCTGAGTTTTACGATTCTCGAAAACGGTAAAGGTTCCTTTGGATACCTTAGTCTTCGATTCGGGGTCCTCTTCTGTTTGGAGAATGAGTCTGGATTTAAGCGTTTCAATGTCGACCGGACGGGGCTCCTCAATTTGTTGTGCTTGTTTGCAGTTCAGAACCAAAATATTAACCGCACAGATAATCAGTGCGGCACTGATGACTGAAACACGTTTGCTTTTAATTTTCATAGTGTTTCTCTTATACCAAAGAAACGGGCACAGGGCAATTCTCTTTATGCATATAAAATTGAATCAAGACATGAAGGCTGTTCAATCCCTCGCTTGAATTTGACACTTCTGCTGTTAGTTGATAGTCTTTTCTCAATTAAACCGAAGGAGGAATATTATTACTACTCAAAACAATAAACCCAAAAAAGACTTGGATGCAAGAAAGAAGGCACTGGATAAGAGACTAGACTCCATCGGTTGGGGGCTGTTCCTGGTAATGATAGGGTGCCTCTGGCTTTTACCGGAGGGGATGTTCCCAGAAGGAACCTGGCTCATCGGAACAGGATTGATCATACTCGTGCTCATGGGCATCCGCTACCTCTACGGCATCAAGGCCAGCGGTTTTTGGCTTATCCTTGGTATTGTTGCCCTGGCTTTTGGGATAAGCGATGTCTTTGGTGTAAATATTCCGGTGTTCCCGATCTTGATCATAATCATTGGAGCAAGCATAATCCTCAAGCCATTGTTAAAAAAGAAGTAGGATAGAATCTCCTCCTCTTTAAAATTCAATTTAAGCAAAGTTACTTTATTGACGTGGATTATTCACCGAACCTTATATAAGAATTTAGTCAGATATGAAGAATTTTGCGCAATACATCTCAACAAAATGACTCTGACTCATGTATTATTGAATGAAAAGGAACAACATTACGCCGATTCACGTAAAGTGTTATAGGATAGGATTCCGATGAAAAAAACATCTTATTTTTTCATTTGTATTTGTTTGATGCTCTTTCCGCTTTTATCCTTTTCTCTCGAAAAAGACCACTTTTTTATCGGGAGAGAAGATGGAGATGGCTTTCTGGCTTTTCCTAGACATGTCCAGGAGGGTCCGGATGGAAATATCTATGTTTTCGATTGGGGCGATTTCTATATAAAAGTCTACTCTCCTGAAGGTGAGTATTTGAGACGGATCGGCGGAAAGGGCCAGGGTCCTGGCGAGGTTCAAAGAGCAGATGGGGCAGATTTTGGCTTTACGCCGGATGGGAAGCTGTACTTTACCGAGTTCTTTAGGGGACACAGGTGGATAACCTTTATGGAATTGTCAGGAAAATTCATCGAAGTTCTAACTCCTGAGATAAAAGAGTCGTTTGGAATCAACGAGGCTATTCCTCTTGAGGATAGAGGATTTCTTGTTCATTTTACGTTCAGTTCTAAACCCGAAATGAAGAATGATTATTTTTTATATAAAAGTCCTCAGTCCCTGGTCAGGATGGACTCAAATGGAAAGAT
>CAZSPM010000008.1:11529-15691 GCA_964608785.1 uncultured Eubacteriales bacterium | reverse complement strand
GCGCAGTCTGGTTAGCGCACAGCGTTCGGGACGCTGGGGTCAGGGGTTCGAATCCCCTCGCCCCGATATCTCCTTTTTCTAAAACATCCCTTGTTACCCCATATAAACCAACTATTTGTTTAATGCCAAATCCTGCATCGTCCATGATTTTTCAGACCTATAACTTATATAGTCCCAAGCAATATTTACAATCATTTCTCAACTTCAGCATATCCGCAATTCTCTCGATGAAATTCGTAAAGAGAATGAAGAGTTTAAAAAGAGAGTAAAAGATCTGGAAAAGAGATTAGATAGGCTTTGTACAATTGGGGAAAATTAAGGATTAATGGGAGTGATGTAGAAAGGCTGAAAATGAATGTTGATTTTAATGAAGTTGTAAGACGATGAGCACGCCCCTCTTTTATTTTGGAACGCATTTGGAATGATTCACTGAATTAGCAATCGCAGCTTTAATGGATTATACAAAGTTGACATCTACTTGACAGATGTCAACTTTATAGCTATATTGTTGACATCTATAAAAAATTCTTGGGGAGGACATATGGTACAAATAGGTAAATATGTAAAACAAAAGGGTGATTATAGTGCCTTTATCCCTGATAAATTTCCTCCGAAAGACTCCACCTATAATGAACCTAAGATCATTAAACCTTTAGCTAATGCCAACCTATTCCTTGGCAGACTTGATGGTTTAACTAAGCTTCTTCCGGATATCGATTTTTTTATTTTTATGTACATTAATAAAGAAGCTGCTTATTCCAGCCAAGTGGAGGGAACAAAAGCCAACCTTACTGATGCCCTTCAAGCGAAAGTAGAAAGAATCCCTGAGCTTCCTGATGATGTGGATGATATATTACACTATATCCAGGCAATGAATCAAGGATTAGAGAGACTAAAAAATTTTCCTTTATCACTAAGATTAATCAAAGAGGTCCATGCGACTCTTTTAACTGCTGCGCGAAGTTCAACATCTCCGCGCCCTGGAGAATTTCGTAAGGGCCAGAATTGGGTGATGGGAACAAATCTTAATGATGCGCGCTTTGTGCCTCCACCCCCACAATATGTGCCGCCAGCAATGGGGGAGCTTGAGAAATTCTTTTATTCTCATAAAAACATACCAACATTAATAAAGGCTGCTTTAATTCACAGTCAATTCGAGACAATTCACCCTTTCTTAGATGGTAATGGAAGAACTGGAAGATTACTTATTACATTTTATCTTTGTCATCAAAATTTATTAGAACGACCAGTTCTTTATCTTTCAGAATACTTGAAAAAGCACAGAAATAAGTATTTTTCGCTCCTGGATGGATATCGAAAAGGGAACATATCTGAATGGTTAGAGTTTTTCTTGAAGGGTGTTATTCAGATTTGTGAAAAAGCCATTGAGACTTCAAATAGAATCATTGACCTTAGGGAAAAGAATCTCCAGAAAATGTCGAGTATGGGTAAAGCGAGTAAAAACGCTATGGTGCTATTAAAGCATCTCTACAAATTACCTGTTGTAAATGTCAAGAAAGCTGAAGAAGCAACAGGTCTTTCACGAGAATCTGCGAATAGATTAGTTAAACGATTTTGCGAGGAAGGCATTTTATCGCAGAAAGATCAAAACGTCAAATATGGCCGATTATTTGTTTACCAAGATTACTTAAATCTATTTGAATAGCCATCTTCATATAGAAAAAGGATACGGCTGTATGGATAGAAAAAACGTCCAAGAAATCCAATCCTTGTGTTTGGAACTGTACAAAAAATTCAAAAAAGAGATCGACGACATAGACACAGTCCACATAAGCGATTTTCCTGCAATAGTGATAAGATAATAAGTCTCAATTAAACCTGCGCTACAATTTTGTTACTGTTGTATCAAGCACTTCTCTAATTTTTTCGGCAGCAATCCTTCCCATTCCTCTTACTCTGATCAATTCTTCAACTGATGCATTAACGATTCTGGAAATTGACTTGAAATGTGCTATCAACCTTTTTGCAAGCACAGGCCCTACTCGAGGAAGCCCCTGTAGAACATATAACTGTCTTGACTTTAATTTCTTTGGTCGATAGCCACCCCTCAAAGAAATGGATTCTGTATTTAAGTCATCCTGTTTACCAATTATAACAAAGATATTTCTGGTGTCTTCTTTAGAGCAAGAAAAAATAATGGGAATGTACCATATGGTTTGAATTGATAAAAGAGCTCCTTTGATCGCGTTATCTTTAAAATTGAAACCTAATTTATAAAGATCGCCTTCAATAAGGAGAATCGGGCAGTCACAATGCTCTTTTAAGTTTGTGAGTTGATAGAACAGCCTTCTGCTAATTATTGAAACTAGAAAATCCCTAGCAGTTTTTCTCTCTACGGTAACCCAATTGTTTATGATGTAATCACCATGAGGGATTTTTTTAACCTCAACGGCAATATTACTCTCTTTAAATAAATCAATTATTCCTGATTCTTGTTCCCGATAATCAGCTATAATATTCAATGAAATATCCTGCCATATTCTTCAATGATTCCAATACTCGGTGATTGATGCCATGATATAATCCGAGATTATCTCACTTCTTCGACAATATTCTTGTGATTCGATATTCACCTATCCATTACTTCATCTAATATTGACGCTATAGGAATAGCCATTTTCTCAATATATGACATGCAGTGTGGGAATCGTCAGAATTTAATTTTTTGCGGATAGTGTGTTGCCAAATAACTGCTAATTTTCGAGTTTATGAAAAGGATTTACGATGGCTTTCGAAGTATAGATGAGGATAATGTCTTATAAATCCACCGACAGGGAGAAAATCACATCATGCCGAGTGTTATCGGCCTAAGCGATATTCAAATGCACTGCGACATGCGTGCCAAAAATTTGTTAAAAGCGCTGGAAAAGTAGTTTCAGATGTTAAACGTAAAACTTACAAACTCGGGCTTTTTCTCAGGGGAATCTGGCGCCGGAGGAGGGAGTCAAACCCACATGGAACCGAAGTTCCCATAGATTTTGAGTCCAGTGCGTCTTTTTAAATAGGCGTTCCTTCAAAATCCATGTGGAGATTAACCCAAAATGGCTAAGTCTAATTGACTCGGGCTAATAACCAATATAAAGTAAAATTACCTGGAAACAAGGAAACATAAACAACTCGAGCATAAACCTCTTGAAAACAGGAAAAGCTGGGTTACAATAAAAATAGAAAAGCAAATGGATCTATACAAAAGGGGAAATCGCTATTATTTCAAGAAAAAGTTAGAGGATATTAAATCTAGATAAGAGCCTAAATATATTTTACTCAACAAGGAAAAACAGAGGAGATGACACCTAGCATCAAATGAATCGGACTGTAATCATTCAACTCTCAAAATGTTATTTTAAATGTTGTTCCTCCCTTTCTATCAAGTTTTATGCTCCCCCTAATCTGCTCTGTTAATATGGTTACCAATCTCAATCCTAATGTTTGTGTCTTATGGATATCTAAGTCTCTCGGAAAACCCACTCCATTATCGCTCACGACAAGCGTAAATTTACCTGCTTTATTTGAATGAAATTTGATGAAAATTTCTCCTTTACTACCGTCAATAAAAGCATATTTTAATGAATTTGAAACAAGCTCATTGATGATTAGACCACAAGGAATGGCTCTATTGATGTCCAGGAAAGCATCTTTCACTTCTGTTCTTAGTCTGACAACATTAGTATTGACTCTATAGGTACTAAATAAATAATTCGATAAGCTCTTAATGTAATCAGCAAAGCTGACTCTAGCAAAATCTAGAGATTGATATAGCTTCTCATGAATGAGCGCCATCGACTTGATACGGTTCTGGCTCCCTTTGAACACCTCTTGCACCTTTTTGTTTTCTGTTTTATCAGACTGGAGCCTAAGCATACTGGTTATAATCTGCAAATTGTTTTTAACCCGATGATGGATCTCTTGTAAAAGCACTTCTTTCTCTTTGAGCGACGCCTTGATTTGGTCTTCTGTTTTCTTGTAGGTTAAAAGTCCGGCAATATTGCTTGCGATTATTGATAAAACTTGAGCATCTTTCTCTGAATAGGCTTCTTTTTCGTAGCTTTGTACAGCAACAACTCCATTTACATCACCACTTTCTGTGATAAGGGGAACACCTAGCCATGATTCTGGAACAGTTCCTATCACACCAATCTTC